>NZ_LFCS01000008.1:0-234283 GCF_001887375.1 Aeromonas sp. SCS5 | reverse complement strand
AGGTTCGAATCCTTCTCCCTCCACCATCAAGTGCAACAATCAGGAAAATACCCCGTGGAGGGGTTCCCGAGCGGCCAAAGGGATCAGACTGTAAATCTGACGGCTCTGCCTTCGAAGGTTCGAATCCTTCTCCCTCCACCATCTTCCTGAACAAAATATGCAATACCCCTGTGGAGGGGTTCCCGAGCGGCCAAAGGGATCAGACTGTAAATCTGACGGCTCTGCCTTCGAAGGTTCGAATCCTTCTCCCTCCACCATCATTCAAGAAAGCCCGGCCTAGCGCCGGGTTTTCGCTTTTCCAGCCCATGCTACCTAACCATCTTGTCAGATCTGACAGTTGCATTTGCAACCCATCATGTTCAATTTATCACCACCTATACCAGAGTATTCACATCATGTTTGAGATCTGGGACGAACATGGCCATGCCACAGGGCTCACCCTGCAAGCCCTGAAAAAGCGCATGGAGGGCTATCAGGGCGACCTGATGGTTCGCTACAGCAACAAGCTGGGCCTGCCCACGACGCTCTTCGTGACAGTGAAGCAGGGTATTCCCTATCAGCGCTTCAAAGCGGGCAGCCCCAGACTTGACTGGGAGTGGCTGGCTGGCGCCACCAATGGCGCCATGCCTCGCACCATTCGCGAACAGCGCTTCGAGATGGCGCTTGCAGCCATCCACTAGATTACTGACTCACACCGCCAGCTCATCGACCAGCTGCTGTAACAGCGCACAAAACCGCGCAAGTTCATCGCCACACGCTGCGGCACCTTGTTGACGGATCCGTTCCTCCAGCCGCCAGCCCTGCTCCGCTGCCTCCGGGATCATCATGGCGAGCATACCCGCCTGACGGTGCACCCACTCGGCCAAGGCGATATCTTCTTGCGGACGCATGCCAAGTCCACGCTCCAGTTCGTAACGGCACTGCTGCAATGCCTGTCGCAACGGCTCACCCGCGCCAAACAACGCGCTCACCACCGCGAGGTCGAGTAGCCGCTCGGAGGGGAGGATATGCCACTTCTGCAACATCTGGCGCAATCCAGCCAGCAGTACCGGCTTGCCGAGCAGATCGTCCATCCCGGCGGCAAGGCAGCGTTCGCGCTGTTCCGGCAACACGTTGGCGGTCATGGCGATGATCAGCAACCGCTCATCCTGATCCTCCTGCTCGCGCACCTTGCGGGTAAACTCGTAGCCGTCCATCACCGGCATCTGGCAATCGCACAGCACCAGATCGTAAGGAGTGCGCGCCACCATCTCCAGCGCCTGCACCCCCTGCCCGGCCAGATCACAATGCAAGCCAAGCTGGCCAAGCTGGCGCATCACCAACGACTGGTTTAGCGGGTTATCCTCCACCAACAGGATCCGGTAGGGCAGCAGCTCGCTGGCTTCAACCTGCTCGCGCAGCGGGACCGGCAGCAAGGCATCGGCCAATCCCAGCTGGCGATAGCACACCTCGCGTACCGCATGCCAGGTCAGAGGATTGCTGTTGAGCAGATAACGCCCCGCTTCGCGCTGATAACCCATGGGCGAATTCAGCTCTACCAACCGGATCGCATCACCGTGAGCCTGTTCGCTGTCGCTAAAGTGCAGATCCGCCCCACCCGCGTGCCCGGTGCAGTTTACCCCCAGCGCACCGAGGTGCAGCAACAGGGTGTGACGCAATTTCTCATCGCGCAGCTCGATGACAGCGCACATCCCGGCGAGGTGCGGGTCGGGCTCGGAGTGGGCCACAACCGGCAGAGTCACGGTCAGCGTGATACAGGTGCCAAGGCCCGGTGAGCTCTGTAGTCCAATCTCTCCCTGCATCAATCCGGCAAGGGTGTGACAGATGGTGAGCCCCAGCCCGCTGCCGCCGTAACTGCGGGTAGTCGAGCTCTCCGCCTGCTCAAAGGCGTTGAAGATCCGGCTTTGCGCCTCGTCACTCATGCCAATCCCGCTATCTCGCACCCCAAACTGCAGCCGCTGCCTGCCCTCTGCCTCCAGCAGTACCGCGAGGGAAAGCTCGATAAAACCGCGCTCGGTAAACTTGATGGCATTACTGACAAAGTTGAAGAGGATCTGGCGCAGTCTTAGCACATCGCCGTGAAAACGGGCGGCTACCTCCTGATCCGCCAGCAGATAGACTCTCAGTCCCTTGCGCTGCACCTCGCTGACGGTCATGGTCAGCACGCTGTCGATAAGCTCCCGCATCAGGAACGGCACTTCGTCGAGCACCATCTTGCCCGCCTCCAGCTTGGCGTAGTCGAGCACGTTGTCGATCAGCGCATGCAGCCCCTGTGCTCCCCGGTTGATGATCTCCACCATCTGGCGCTGATCTTCGCTCAATCCGGTCAGCGAGAGCTGCTCCGCCATGCCGACGATGCCGTTCATCGGGGTACGGATCTCGTGGCTCATGGTGGCCAGAAATTCCCCCTTTATGGTGGCAGCAGACTCGGCCCGCACCTTGGCGCTGGCCAGTGCCAACTCGACCTGATGCCGGCGGATGATCTCCTGCCGCAAGCGCCAGTAAGCGACCAGCAGCGTCAGGATAAACAAGCTGATGGCCAACCCCACCGGCAGCAGGGTGCGCACCAGTTTCGCCCTGGGGATCCCTTCGCTGTAATTGAGCGCCAACCAGCTGTTGCGGATCTGGCGCTGCTCCTTGTTGCTCATGCTGGCCAGCACCCGGTTCACCAAAGGTAACAAGAGTGCGTATGGCTCACGTACCGCCACAGCCAGCTCATCCTTGAAGGGGGTAGGCGCGACGATATGGAGTCGGTCATCAAACTGCTCGGTGACAAGACGGGAGACCACCACCAGATTGCCGATGTAGGCATCCCCTTGTCCAGCGGCGACACAGGCGAGCCCATCGCTGGCATCACGGGTCGTGGTCAGTTTAAGGCCGGGCACCAGCGCCCTGAGCTCGGGGATCAACATGCCATCGGTCAGCAGCAACTGTTTGCCGGCCAGATCGGAGAGATCCCCGATAGGGAGGCTGCCACGTGCCGTCACCAGCACCATCGGGAATGATGCAAAGGGCTCGCTGGCATGCCACCCCACCAACCGCTCGATGATCCGTGTGGGCAGTACAGCCAGATCCACATCGTGATGCAGCAGCAGTTGTTGCAATTCGGGCCAGCTCTGTACAGGGATGCTGCTGTATGCCAGCCCCAGCTTCTCTTGCAACACCTTCAGATAATCCGCTATCAAGCCTACCGAATTGCCATCCTCATCGTGATAGGAGAAGGGCACCCAGCCGGGGATCAAACCCAGCTTTAGCGGCGGCAGCGTCGAGAGCCAGCCACGCTCATCAGGACGTAGCAAGAAATTGCTGTGCCCCATAAAATTGGGTTCCAGACTCTCCCCCAGCCAGCGTTTCTCCAGTTCACTGCGCGCCTCGACCGTCAGCGCCTGAATCGCCGTATCAAGCCGGATAGCAAGAGTGTGTTTCCGGCTGGCAATACCAAGGTGAAGGGTCTCCATCAACAAGGGTGACTGGGCGACCACTGCCAACGCCGGGTGACGCTCGATAAACAGATTGGCCACATGGAGATTGCCGATATAGGCATCTGCCCGACCTTGTTCAACCGCCTGCAATGCACGGCGGGTATCGACAAAGAGCCGAGGTGTGACATGGGGATAATGCAGTTTCACCAGTTTCTCGGTCAGAAAACCTTTTTCGATGGCAATGCTCGCGGACTGCAACCGGCTCACATCCCGAAACAGGGCGCTGTCCTGGCGCACCACCACCACAGTCGGCGAGGTGTAGTAAGGCAGGCTATAGGTGACGCACTGGCGTACCTCGGTGTTAAAAGCATCGAGCAGAATATCGAGCTTGCCATGGCAGGCATCGTTATACATGGCCTCCCAGTTCGGATAGATGCGCCAGGCAATCCGATAGTCCAGTTTCTTAGCCAACTGATCCATCAACTCGACACTGAAGCCGGCTGCGACCTTGCCATCCCACTGCTGAAACGGGCCCCACCCTCCGGCCAATATTCCGACTTCAATCGTCGGGACAGAGGGGCCAGATTCCGCCAATACGGCAGGCGTCAAGAACAAAACAGAGACAATAATTATGAATCGTTTGATTAATGACATAAGCGAACAATATATAGACATAACGATTCAAATATATTTATCAAAGGATATATGCACCTGAAAAAATGGGGTGCGCACGGTAGTATAGAAATGTTAGCTTTGATAGCCTGAATATTATTCACCGTTTCATAAGAGGCTCATCCATGTCCTTCAAGATTATTCTTGCCGATGACCACCCCTTGATTCTGACCGGGATCCGCAGCCTGATTGACCAGATAACCCCCCATTGTGAAGTGATTGCCGAGGCATATCAGGTATCTGACTTGCTGAATTTATTGCAGCAACATCATTGTGATCTGTTGATCACCGATTTCAGCATGCCGGGAGATACCCGTAGCGATGGGCTGGTCATGATCCAGCAGTTGCGCCGGGATTATCCCAATCTTCCCATTATCGTGCTGACCCAAATCCAGAACAGTGCCATCTTGCAATCCCTTATTCAGGCTGGGGTAAAAGGACTGATACTAAAAAAATCGGTTATTAATGAACTTGCCGATGCCATTCGCCAGATACTGCTCGGCCATCGCTATATTGGCCCGACAGTACAAATGCAGCTGGCCAGTACCGGTATCTCCGGGCAAGGCAACAACAACCCGCTGACGCCCAAGGAGAGTGAAGTAGTGCGCTTGCTGGCCAGCGGCATGTCGGTTACTCAGGTTGCCGACTACCTTCATCGCAGCGTCAAAACCATCAGCACCCAGAAAAAAAGCGCCATGGTACGACTCGGCTTGCAAAGTGATAGCGCTCTATTTCTGTATGCACGGGAGAATGGTCTATATTAACGATTTATTGCGTGACAGGGTCAATAACTGCATCAATAACTATCGTCACATTCCCCTTGTAAGTGCCAGGGAAATCAAGAACACCCTCAACATTTTTACTATTTATCTTGAATAGTAGATAGTCACGTATGGTAGACCCACTCATATTAAATCTTGTGCTTGTTATTGGGCTAAGTAACGTTTCTTGACCTTTATTTCTTCTATAAACATCAAGCGCCATTGATTTGTTATTACTATTGCTTTTTAAAAGGCAATTCTTCAAACCTATAAATTCACACTTCAACGTCATTGCTACAGGTACCGAGCTAATAACTTGCATTGGTAGCAATCCGCTGAGTGTCGGCACTCTACTGGAGTGCCATCCTATTCCATCAGGCTGCAAAACTAATCTGTTACCACCGACAGGAAAAATTACCTTAATCTGATTCCTAACAACCAACCTGAATTCTAAGTCTATGGACTGTGGTGACGGATTGGGAAGATCTCCATAGTCAAAATCCTTATTGGAACCAACAAGTAACCGTAATCTTCCTTGATAAAGTCCATTCGGTAAGGTTTCAATTCCAATCGGTATCAACTTATAACCAAAGAGAATTTTATTTACATTCGCAACACTTTGACCTCCACCTGATGTAAAAGCACGACTATAGCAGCGACCACCTGTTTTTTGCTCAGCTGGGTTGATCTCATAAAGAAGCGTGTCTGTAGATGAAAGATGAGCATCAACTAGCTTGCAATTAGCAACCGGGTCGGCCTGAGCAATATTATTATCCGCTGACAATGCTCTCTTGGTCATAATAAATCCCGTATGAGTAAAAGAAAACTTCATGTCACGGCTATTCCCCTTTCCATCAGACATAACAACATTTTTCTCCCCAGTGAAGTGGTGATGAAAAAGTCTATGCCAGACATACACATTAGATGATAGAGCCCTATCAATATTCGCATCGATTGCAACGATCCTTGACAATCTATTTTCACATACAAATGAGATAGGCAATGTCACACATGGATCTGTTATCCTAAAATCTCCACCCACGCCAGAGTTCAATTGCGCATACTCGGCATTAACATACACTGTTATTCCATAGGAAACAGAACCATAGGTCGATATACACAAAAAAAACAAAACTCTTAGCACTTTGACACCCTATAACAATATGGATAAAAACTGATCGCCAGCACTAATAAAACAATGTACAACATTGTATTGATTAACAGCATGTCATTGAGTTCACCATAAAGTTAACCAAGCGTTATAACGATTTAGTTACTCTTATTTTTGTACGATAACTCTGGGTGAGCATATTAACTCCCCCAACTGAATCACATCAGAATTAACAATTTGTTTCTGTCCCCTTGGTGCACTGTTGCAATTAAGAGTGCCATTATGTTCCACGCTAAATTCTGGCTGTCGTCGACTCGCCTCCAGCGCAAAGAAGCCATCATTTTCGGTAAATGCCCGCCCTATGGGGTTGCTGACCATGGCACCACGCAGCGGCTTGTTTTGCTCGTCCAGCAGGCGACCAATCACAGTAACGGTGCTCACAGCATTCACTTGGCCATAACCCACCCCGCCGCGATTAAGGTGGTAGGGGAGCACGGTCGGCTTGATGGTGAGTGGCATCCCCTCGTGGTCGGCCATCTCCAGTTGCAAGGCACCGCTCTGCAAGGCTGGCACCGAGACCAGATGGCGACCGGGCCCAAGGGTCTGTACGCTGCCCAGATCGTCGCTGACCCGGATCCGCGCCGCCTCATCATCGGCCGCAATATCGAGGATCATCGCCGCCTCATTGCCCATGCCGCCCATATCGCGGGAACCGAGCGCCAGATCCCCTTCATGCCCCAGCGCCAGCACACTCTCCAGGTTGACGCCTCCGGTCACCTCTGCGTTATAGGAGGAGTGCTGGGCAAACAGGTCACCGCCCAACCAGGGCGCCGCGAAGCGGCCATAGCCGGATAGACCGGTACCATAGCTGTCGTGGGTGCTGCCGACGCTGACCTGACGCAACGGGCCCCAATCCACCTCCTGCTGGTAGTTGAGATAGGCGCTGCGCTGGGCACCGCCCGAGCGCGAGGTATTGCTGCCCAGCCCCAGCGACAACTGGCGATCATCTCCCCCCAAGTTGATAGTGAGACTCAGCGTGCTACCGCGATCCCGCTGCTGCGCCGTACTCTCGCTGCCGGGGCGATCGAACAGGGTCACCCCCCAGGTCACCCAACGCCCCCAAAGCCGGTCACTGTAGTTCCATCCCACATCAGCGCCGTTGCCACGACCAGACTGGTGAGAGAGATAGACACCGAGGGTTCCCCACTTATCAAGCGATTGCTGCAATGACAGACTGGACACCGCACTCGCCTCCCCTTGCTTGCGCAGATTGCGCGAATGACTGGCAACCAGACTGCTATTGCCATGCCAGTAGATCCCCTGCAAGTCGTAACCCCACCCCATGCCGACACTCTGGTTGAGGGAGGCAAAGCCGTGGAGCTGACTGGTGGCCTCCCAATCGAGCGAGAGGGAGTGCTGGGCACGCTTGTCCACATACTGGCTACCCGCCCCCACTACCAGCGAGGGAAGCAACAGGTGGTTCACCGCTGCGCCACCACTGGCGCCTTCCAGATCGCTATCTCCCTGCCGCACCAGCCAGCGGGTCTGACGCCCGGCAAACAGGTTGAAACGCCACGGCTCCTCCGGCGTCTGCCAGTTGGAAGGTTTGTAGATCATTTCGTGCCAACGTCGGGTCTCCTGACCATCCTCCAGCAGCCGCAGTTCCACCTCGTAGATACCACCGGGCAGCGAGCGGGTATCGAGCGCCTGCAGACCCGATACGACCGGCTGGGACTGGATCAGGTTGCCATCCCGATAGATCTCCACCATGCCCGGTCGTGCCGGTGCCACCTGGATCGGCGCCAAGCTGGGCACCCCACGTTCCCGGCGCAGCAGATCCGAGCTGCCCCACATCACGCCAAGCACTGTAGGCGTCGCACCACTGTAGTAGTTGGGCTGACGCACCAACCCCTGCGCCGAGGGAAAGAAGAAGCCGAGACGATAAAAATTGGCCTCATGGAGCCGTTCTCCATAGACCTGAGCCATCCCCAGATCAGTTGGCCCACCCTCTTGCCAGGTGGCATCCCCCTCCATAAAAGGGGTCCACTGTCCCCAGCTGCCCTCCAGCTGCAGGTTGTAGTGTCCATTGCGCTGGCTGCCCTGCACCAGGTTCAGCTGATTCTGGACGAGCAAGCCCTTGCTCTCTTGAGGCAACGCCATAAAACGCTGATCCCGCGCCCCCTGCTCCACCTGACCGGTCAGCACCGAGAGCTGGGACTCCTCCAGGCTGTATTGCAACCCCACTATGCCTTCAGGACAGGCCCGGCCACACTCCCCGAGCGGCAGATGACTTCCCAGCTTGCTCAACCAACGTTCACGCGCCCCCTCGTCAAACTCGCTATCCTGCACATCCATCAGTGAGAGAAGTTGTACCGAGTTATCCCGCCCGAGCAGCACCTCCCCATCCCCCAGCAGGCGACCGTCAACGGTGACTCGCACCATCAGCGGGACACCAAAAAAGTGCTCTTCAAACCCTTCGGGCAACTGCCGCGCCTGCTGCAACAGCAGTGCCGGATCTGCCGCTACCAACGGGGCAGAGAGCAACAGCCCGAGCAAGAGAAGAAGAGAACGAACCATGAAGTGCAACCTGAATGCCTGAAATCTTAATTAAAGGGGGCCTGATGGCCCCCGCGTGTTTATGTCAACGGCTACACTTTCGGCGCTTCGGATTCAAACATCATGCTGACAATCCCCTGATAGTTGCCGGGTTTGTAGCCACCGTTTGGTGCCACGGCCGGAACAATCTCCAGCCCAACCTTTTTGCCGGTATTGGCATCCGCCTGGTTCAGCAAGTCGGCGGATGTAGTGGTCAGTGCGACCCCCGCCACCTTGACCGTCAATCCGATGCTCTCCTTGCCACTGATAATGGTGGCGGGATAGAGCAGATAGCCCTTGATGGGGCCAATGGTGCTCTTCATCTCCAGCTGCTTGGTTAATGGCTCCAACTGCTGACTAAAAGAGTTAAAGGCCAGTTTTTGCGGGGTACTCATCCAATCCCCTACGGGCTGCACATAAAAGTTTTCGGTCGGGATCTGCGCCGTTACCGTCACCGTATGCTCTACTCGCTCAGCCGCCATCAGCGTATTGCTCGCTAACAGCAAGGCCGGGATGATCGATAACTTCTTCATAACTACTCCTTCAGGTGTGATTACCTGTCTTGTGATAGATCGGGATTCAGAGCTTTAGCTCCCGGAATACCGACTTTTTCCCTTCAATCAGTTCAAAACGAACCATTCGGGTTGCCTCTTCACTGACCCGCTTTTTAACGCCAGGCAGCAGATGCATCTTCTCCGGCTGACTGCATGACCTCTCTTTTTCGCCACACAGCTCCAGATAATCGAGAATAACGGTGGCATTGCCCCGGTTCTCCACATAAAGGGCCCCGGTTTCACGTTCAATCCGGGTGTCATAACGGGTCTCTTTGGGTGCCACAAACAGAATAGTGCCAAAACCGGTCATGATGCTGACACCGGCACTTATTTGCTGTTGTGGTGGTAATTCGGTTATTTCATCATCCTGTGGCTTGACCGGTACAAAACGCACCCGAAAATAACGTTCCCGTTCCCGCTCTCCCATATAGATAAAGCGGGTGGCCTGCATGCTGCTTGCGGGAATAATCAACCTTGATGGGCTGGTCACCAGCTGACGAACGCCCTCCTCAGGTAACTCCCGCTCCTGTGGCACACCATCAACACCATATACAATCTCGGCCAGCGTTATTTTGACAAAGGCCGTCTCATCACCAATATTTCTAACCCGCTTTAGCAAGGTGCTTTTCTCTGCCGGCATATAGTCATATAAAGTACCAACGCTGATATCCGGCGATGCCAATGCGTTACTGCTCAATATAAACAGCAACAAAACAAAAAATTTATTCATGGGTGTTATCACACTACTAAAATAGAAAGAGACTCTGTCATATCAGAGCTCTAATAAATGTTTACTTGCAAACAATTCAATAATTATATTTTGTTTTGTTGTTCATCATTAAGGCCAGTCTAGATAATGCTCGCACCAAACTTAATCGGAATAATCTGATATTGCCAAACTATTCTCCTCTCTATCTCCCTTTCAATAATCGGACAATTCCTACAGCCAGACTTCTGTTGCCTCTCGTATTATTCGCAGCTATATCCGTCAACAGGTGAGTGCCATGTTTGCGTTCAAAGAAGAGTTTCCGGTCAGTGGCGTGGCATCCCTGACGACAGCGGACATTGCCGTACCCTTTTATCAGCCAATCGTTGACCGGGATCGCAAGATCATCGGCTTTGAAGCGCTGGCCAGACGCTGGGATCCCGCCCGGCAGGGCTACCAGGGTATCGACTTCCTGACTCTGAGCCAGGGTGAAGCTCTGGACATCGATATAGTTATACTGAGAGCAATTTGGCGTGACCTGCCCGTACTGGCACGCCATGCGCCCTGCTCTCTTTCCATTAACTTGAATCCTGCACTTGAGAGCTCGACATACCAGAACCTGCTGTTGCTGGTGATCCTGCAGGCTCGCAAGCTGGGGATAGCGATCTGGTTCGAGGTGCTGGAACACGCGCCGCTCTATCGCAAACATCGCGATCTTATCGAAGTGCTGCGTAGCCACGGCGCTCATATCGCCTGCGATGATTTCGGCACCCAGGAGTGCAATTTTCAGCGGGTGATGGCACTCCCTTACGAGATCATCAAGCTGGATCGCTCCCTGCTGCTACAGGCGAGCAAGAGTAGCCATGCTTTGCGGATGCTGAGCGGTCTGGTGGAGTATCTGCAGCGCTTTGGCATGAAGGTGGTGTGCGAAGGGGTCGAGACCCTGACTCACATCGAGATCGCCAACCAGCTCGGTTGCGACTATCAGCAGGGCTATGCCCACGCCATGCCCGCCCCCCTCTCCCGTTGGGCCTGACAGCGATACACCCCGTCCCTCTTTATCCCTGCCAAATTGCATGATGGCGTGGGGGCGAGTACAATCTCGCACCCCGAATATCTGGCGCATATTTTATAAGCGTGCAGGCTGGATATGCCGTTATCGGGTGGCAGAGCACCATGTAATGGCTCGCGCTGCTACTCAATCCATACGGCGCCATCAGGTGGCGTCGTCCTGATTTGCAATCAGATACGAAGAGTCCGACATGTTTAAACCAGAATTGCTCTCCCCCGCAGGTTCCCTCAAGAACATGCGTTACGCCTACGCCTATGGCGCCGATGCCGTCTATGCCGGCCAACCCCGTTACAGCCTGCGGGTGCGTAACAACGAATTCGATCACGAGAACCTGCAGCTTGGCATCAACGAAGCCCATGCCCTCGGCAAGCAGTTCTACGTGGTTGCCAACATCCAGCCCCACAACTCCAAGCTCAAGACCTTTATCCGCGACATGCGTCCGGTGGTGGAGATGAAGCCGGATGCGCTGATCATGTCCGACCCCGGTCTCATCATGATGATGCGCGAAGCTTTCCCTGATATGCCCATTCACCTGTCGGTGCAGGCCAACGCGGTCAACTGGGCCACGGTGAAGTTCTGGCATCAGATGGGCCTGACCCGGGTCATCCTCTCCCGCGAGCTGTCGCTGGACGAGATCGAAGAGATCCGCATGCAGGTGCCGGAGATGGAGCTGGAAGTGTTCGTTCACGGGGCGCTGTGCATGGCCTACTCCGGCCGTTGCCTGCTCTCCGGCTACATCAACAAGCGTGACCCCAATCAGGGCACCTGCACCAACTCCTGCCGCTGGGAGTACAAGGTACACGAGGGCAAGGAAGACGAAGTGGGCCAGATAGTCCATCGTCAGGAGCCTATCGCCGTGCAGAAAGTTGACCCGACTTTGGGCCTCGGCAAGCCGAGCGATGCACTGGTGCTGCTGGAGGAGTCCAACCGTCCGGGCGAGTACATGAGCGCGTTTGAGGACGAGCACGGCACCTACATCATGAACTCCAAGGACCTGCGTGCCATCGAGCACGTTGAGCGTCTGACCAGGATGGGCGTTCACTCGCTGAAAATCGAAGGCCGCACCAAGTCCTTCTACTACTGCGCCCGCACCGCTCAGGTCTATCGCAAGGCCATCGACGATGCAGTGGCAGGCCGTCCGTTCGATCGCAGCCTGATGGGCACCCTCGAAAACCTGGCTCACCGCGGCTATACCGAGGGCTTCCTGCGCCGTCACAACCACAGCGAATACCAGAACTACGACTACGGCTACTCCGTCTCCGACACCCAGCAGTTTGTCGGCGAGATCACCGGTCGCCGTGGCGACATGGTGGAAGTGGAAGTGAAGAACAAGTTCCTGGTTGGCAACAGCCTGGAGCTGATGACCCCGCAGGGCAACGTCCGCTTCAATCTGGAGCAGATGGAGAACCGCAAAGGCGAGCTCATCGACACCGCGCCGGGCAACGGTCACGTGGTCTATGTGCCGGTTCCCAAAGATCTGGATGTGAACTTCGGTATCCTGCTGCGCAACCTCGGGGATCGCGAAGACACGCGTAACCCCCATACGGCGGCTTGAGATGGCGCTGCTCATCACCGACAAGTGCATCAACTGTGACATGTGCGATCCCGAGTGCCCGAACCAGGCAATCAGCTTAGGGGAGGAGATCTACGAGATCGATCCCGGTCGCTGCACCGAGTGCGTCGGTCACTACGAGAAGCCGACCTGTATCAGTGTCTGCCCCATCGACTGCATCATCTGGGATCCCGCCCATGTGGAGACCGAAGATCAGCTGATGGAGAAGTTTGTGCGGATGCACAGGCAGTAAATGCAAAAGGCCGGGTTATCCCGGCCTTTTTGATCCCCGCTCATCGAATGGGCGCTACTTTTTGTTGACCAACCGATTCAACTCACCCAGCTCCCGCTGCGCCTCCAGCAAGTCGGTCTGAGCCTGTTCCAGCTTGCTCTGCTTGTCGGCCACCTTGCCCGGTTTGCCGGACACTCTGGCCTCCTGCAGTTCAAGCAGGCGCTCATTGACCTCTCCCCGCAGCTTGCTTACCCGTTGTTTCTGCTCCTTGAGGAGCCCTTCGTCGGTACAGTAGGCCTTGATATTGCGCGCGGCCTGTTCCAGCCCGGCAATCTGCCCGGCATTGTTGTGTGCTTTGGCAAACACCAGCTGCTCGTTGACCGCCTGCAGGCGGGCCTTGCAACCGACAGGCTGACTGGCACAGGCCGAGCCCGCCAACAGCAGCAAGCCGGCTCCCAATACTTTCCACATCTCGATTCATCCGGTCTTGTTTGCGAGCTGACCATAAAAACCTCGATCGGCAGCAGGGTCAAGCAAGCGGGAAAAAGGTGCGACAGAAGTTGTGTCATATCACGCAATTGCCACCTTATTGGTTCTACAATGGCGCTCTTTCCAATCGGGAGTCTCTTATGAATCAACAAATTGTGGTGATTGCCAATGGTGCCCCCTATGGCAGCGAATCCCTGTTCAATGCCTTGCGTCTGGCCATTGCCCTCAACGAACAGGGCGGTGCCAGCCTCAAGCTGTTCCTGATGTCCGATGCGGTGAGCGCGGCGCTGGCCGGTCAGGCTCCGGCCGAAGGATACAACTTGCGCCAGATGCTGGAGATCCTGCTGGCACAAGGGGTCACCATTCGCCTGTGCAAAACCTGCACCGATGCTCGTGGTATCACTGCCCTGCCGCTGATCGAGGGCATCGAGATCGGCACCCTGCCGATGCTGGCCCAGTGGACCCTCGCCGCTGACAAGGTACTGACCTTCTAATACCGCTCGCCTTACTATCCAGCCCGATGAAATGGCTCTGTCGACAAGAGCCATTTCAGTCTCCACCCCACAAGTGTCTACACTATCAATTGCAAATTATTTCCAATAAGGCTACGGCAGCGACACGGAGTCCTGCCGCCCCCCTTGATAGAGAGCGGCGATGAAACCCACGGAACAGACCCTGCTGGAGCAGATGCGGATCACCGAATTTGAAATTGCCCATCGCAAAGAGCTGCTTTTGCTGAACGAACAGGATGTCGCTCTGCTGGCAAGTTACAGCGGCAAGATCGAGCCCCATATCGATGAGCTGGTCGACAAGTTTTACCAGCAGCAAACAGCCATCACCGAGATTGCCCTGCTGATAGGCGATGCCGATACCCTCAACCGGCTGCGAGCCGCCCAGCGGCGCTACATTCTCGATCTGTTCAGCGGTCTCTACGATCTGGAGTACGTCAACAACCGGCTGCGGATCGGGCTGGTGCACAAGCGGATCGGCGTCGAACCCAAGCTCTATCTGGCCGCCATCAACACCCTCAAGGCGCTGCTGATCGAAAACATCTTTGACCAAATCGGCAACGAGAGCGAGCGGATCGCCATGCTGGCGGCGCTGGACAAGCTGATCCTGTTCGACATCACGCTGGTCTTCGAAACCTATATCCGCAGCCTGGTGTCAGAGATCGAGTCGTCCAGAGAGAAATCGGAGAACTATGCGAAAAGCCTCGAACAGAAGGTTCGCGAGCGCACCCATCAGCTGGAGGAGCTCAATCGCACCGATGCGCTGACGGGATTGCTCAACGTTCGCCACCTCAATGATCAGCTGCAGCTGACGCTGCGCTCCTGCCAGCGACGAGCCGAACCGGTGGCCATCGCCTACCTCGATATCGACAACTTCAAGCAGATCAACGACAACGAGGGGCACCAGCGCGGGGACGAGATCCTGCGCACCGTCGGTACCTGCATCCGTCAGGTCTTTCGCACCGAGGATAGCTGCTTTCGCTATGGCGGGGATGAGTTCTGCCTGATCCTGCCCAACTGCAACGAGGCGCAGGCGCGGGATATCTATCTCAAGCGGCTGACCCAGGCGATAAAAGATCAACTGGCCGGGATCACCCTCAGTATCGGCATAGTACAGACCGGCCCCGAACACTATGACGAGGGGCTAAACCTGATCCGGCTGGCGGACGAGCGGATGTATGCCGCCAAGCGAGCCCTCAAGACAGTTTCCCCCAAAGAGCGCCATTGAGCACTCAGTTGCTGCCGGGCTTCGACACGGCTGCCGCAGGGTGCCGCACGCGGGCACCCCGTTCATAGAGCCAGAAGATGGCCACGCAGAGCAGCGCCATCAGCAGGAATAGCAGCTGCCCACTCCACTGCTCCAGGATCCAGCCCCCCAGCAAAGCCCCCACGGCGCTGCCCAAGCCCGCAAGCGCACTGGCACCAAAATAGCTCCCCTTGAGATGGCCGGGCGCCATCTGGTCGATCAGCACGTTGAGCAGGGGGAAAAGGATTGTCTCGCCGATGCTAAGCAGCAGTACGGCGGCAAACCAGTGGCTACGCACCAGCGGATCCCCTGCGGCAAACAGCAGCTGGGCCGCCAGAAACAGAGCCATGCCGATATGAAGACGCACCCGCACCGGCCAGCGCGAGAGCAGCCGCAGCAGCGGGAACTGCAGCAACACCACCGTCAGGGCATTGGTCGCCACCAGCAAGGCAACCAGCTCGGCTACCTGCGGCATGCCGGCGCGGGTCAGGTACTGAACCAGTGGCGAGTGAAACTGGGAGTAGACCAGCACCATCAGCAGATTGGCCATCACCAGCAGCAGGAAGGCACGATCTGCCAGCAACACCTGAATGGCATCGCGCAAACCGGGGCCGGCAGCGCCATGACGGTGAGAGGAACCCGCCCGACGAAAGCCCCAGCCAAAGGCGACACCCAGCAGCAGATAGCTCGTGGCCAGAAAGAGGAAGGTCTCCTGCTGGGCATTGATCCCGAGCGTCACCCCGAGCAGTGGCCCCAGCGCGGCACCAAGGTTGAGCAGGAAATAGCGCAGGTGCAGAGCCAGCTCCCGCGCCTTGGCCGACGCCAGACTGTCAGCCATCAGCGCCTTGCCGGGCGCATCGATAAGCCCGGAGGCAAGCCCGCTCCCCATCACTCCGACGCCAAGCCAGAGCACGGAGTGGGAAAAGCCGAGCAAACCAAAACAGAGCATCGCCACCAGACAACCGCCGAGCAAAATGCTGTGCCGCCCGAAGCGGTCCGAAAGCCAGCCGCCGTAGAAACTCACCAGCGTCGAGAGCGCTGCCGAGCCCCCCAGCAGCAGGCCGATGAGGGTTGCCGAGAGGTTATACTCCCGATAGAGCAGGATGGAGAGAAAGGGCCACACCATGTAGTAGCTGGTGCGCACCATGAAGGTGCCCAGAATGACGATCCAGACCAGCGGGGTAAATTGCCTGAAGGTGCTCCATGGCATTGGCCTGCTCCATGGCCCGTAGGGCCCTGCAATGAAAGGGGAAAGCCCTCAGTTTTAACAGAGGGTTTAAATGGATACAACCCTCCTCGCCACGGAGTTGCCTCATCGGCAACACGGCCTGCAACGTGGCCAAAAAACAAGGCCAGCCGGATTACCCCGACTGGCCTCGCTCACCACTTGTCACGCCGTTGCGGGTCGCGACTCAGCGCCAGGGGCTCTGCTGCCACAAGCGGCCAAGCCCGGCTTCCAGCGCCTGTGCGCCCTGCTGCCCCAATTTCTGGGTCAGGCTCTTGGGCCGGCTGTAGCGAATGCCTACCACCTTGTGCTGGCTGGCCTGCGCCAGCAGGTAGTCATCACTGGTACAGAGGCTATCCACCAGCCCCAATCCCTTGGCCTGACTCGCCAGCCAGTGCTCGCCGGTGGTGACCAGATCGATATCGAGCTGCGGCCGGTGCTCGGTAACAAACTGCTTGAAGCGCTCGTGGATGGCGGCCAGCTCCTCGCGAAACTTCTCGCGGCCCAGATCGTCATTCTCGCCAAACATGGTGATGGTGCGCTTGTACTGACCTGCGGTGTGCATCTCGAACTCGATGTCGTGCTTTTTCAGCAGCTTGTTGAAGTTCGGCATCTGGGCGATCACCCCGATGGAGCCCACGATGGCAAACGGCGCAGCCAGGATTTGATCCGCCACGCAGGCCATCATGTAGCCGCCGCTCGCAGCCACCTTGTCGATGGCTACGGTGAGCTTGATCCCCTTGTCACGCAGCCGCTGCAGCTGGGAAGCGGCAAGACCGTAGCCATGCACCACACCGCCACCGGACTCAAGGCGCAGCAACACCTCGTCGCTCGGCTGAGCTACGCCGATGACCGCGCTCACCTCTTCGCGCAGTGATGCAACCTCTTTGGCATCCATGCTGCCATTGAAATCGATGACGAACAGCCGGCTGCGTTCGTCACCCGTCTTGGCGCGCTTTTTCTGCTCCTCTTTCTGCTGCTTCTCCAGCACTTTACGCTCGGCCTTGCTGGCCAGTGCGCTCTTGAGTGCAAACTGCCCCTGCTCCAGTTCGTTAGAAAGATCGGTCACCACCAGCTCGCCCTTGCGCGCCTTGGGTTGACGACTGCTGACCACCATCAGGACGATGGCGCCGATGGCCAGCAAAAAGGTCACGGTTTTGGCCAGAAACAGGCCATATTCGGTCAAAAATGTCACGGTGGACTCCAGAGAGGATCGGTTTTGTCACATTCTAGGGAGTTTGCCGGACGCGCGCAAAAACTCTGCATCAAGCCGTTAAAAATCCAACCTGATACTCACAACCCCTCTATTTTCTTCACATTTTTTCGGCGATGAGCTGGTCAAACCGAGGCGCGGATCAGTACACTTGGCCTCGATTGCCATGCACTTATGGCCGGAATTTGTTAACAGGAGTTGCCATGCTCGATTATCAGGCCCCCCGCGATCTGCTCAGGGAGAAGGTCATTCTGGTCACCGGTGCCGGAGACGGGATCGGCCGCGAAGCCGCCCTCACCTATGCCGCCCACGGCGCCACCGTGATCCTGCTCGGCCGCACCAGCGCCAAACTTGAAGCCGTCTATGACCAGATTGAGGCTGCCGGTTACCCGCTGCCCGCCATCGTTCCGCTCGATCTGAAAACCGCAACCGCCGCCGATTATCGTGGACTGGCCACCACCTTCGCCCGCCAGTTTGGCCGCCTCGACGGCATTCTGTTCAATGCCGGACTGCTCGGCACCCTCTCCCCCTTCGAGCACATTCAGGAGAAGGAGTGGGACGAGGTAATGCAGGTCAACGTCAAATCGGAATTTCTGCTGACCCAGGCGCTGCTACCGCTGGTTCGCCAGAGCGCCAAAGAGCACGGCGATGCCTCCATCGTCTACACCTCCTCCAGTGTGGGCCGCAAAGGACGGGCTTACTGGGGCACTTACGCCATCTCCAAATTTGCCATTGAGGGGATGATGGAAGTGCTGGCGGACGAGCTGGAAAACACCGGCGTGCGGGTCAATACCCTCAACCCGGGTGGCACCCGGACCAAGATGCGGGCCAGCGCCTTCCCGGCGGAAGATCCGATGAACCTCAAGACTCCGGCCGACCTGATGCCGCTCTACCTCTATCTGATGGGAAGCGACAGCCGGGGCAAAACCGGCCAGACCTTTGTGGCGCAGCCCAAATAAGCCAGGAAAGCGGCGCAGCCCAAATAAATCAACAAAATAACCGGGTTATTGCGAGACAGGGATTAAATTGAATAGGGAGCCTCGGCTCCCTGCATCTCCCTGACTCCACCCTCTCCAATCAGGTTGAACTATGTTTCGTCCCAAAAGCACGTTTGAGCAATGGCGGATCTTTCAGGCAGTGGTCGACTGTGGCGGCTACGCCCAGGCGGCCGAGGCGCTGAACAAGAGCCAGTCCTCCCTCAACCATGCGGTTGCGAAGTTGCAACAGAGTCTGGGGGTGCCCCTGCTGGAAGTGCGCGGCCGCAAGGCGGTGCTGACACCGGCGGGGGAGATCTTCCTCAAGCGGGCGCGCCAGTTGAGTCAGCAAGTGGAGGAGCTGGAGAATCTGGCTAATAACCTGGAGCGGCAGTGGGAGCCGCAGATCAACCTCTACGTCTCGGCGCTACAGCCGAGGGAGCGCCTCTATCGTGCGCTGACCCACTTCTACCCCCGCAGCCGTGGCTGCCGGGTTAATCTGCACGAGCGAATTCACTGCCATTTCAACGCGTTGCAGCCGGGGGATCTGATGCTCTCGGAACATCTGCCGGGGGATCGCACCGGGCTGGTGCTGGACGAGGTGTGCCTGCGCCCGCTCTGCGCCGCCAGCCACCCGCTGGCCCAACTGGAGGGGCCCATCAGCCTCGATGACCTCACCAGCCACAACCAGATCAGCCTTCATCCCCCCATTCACCGCTCGGTGGACTGGAACGACGCAGATGATACCGGCTGGAAGGCGACGCACTACCACGAGGTGATCAGCATGATCCTGCAGGGGCTTGGCTACGCCTGGCTGCCGCGTCATCTGGTGGAAGCAGAGCTGGCCTCCGGTGCGCTGGTGCAGCTCGATCTGGAGAGCGGCAACGAACGCCACCTCTACACCTACCTGCTTACCCTCTCTCCCGAATCACTTGGCCCCGCCACCGAGCTGCTGCTGCGCTGCCTGCGCAACGAGTATCAGGGCGAGCAGAGCCTCTCCGCGCAGGGTAAATAAGCCGCTACCCTTTTCTCCTAGACATTGGGCACCCGCCAGCAGGCGGCCAGCGCCACCATGGCCAGCACCAGTGCCACCATGAAGACACCGTGAAAGCTCCACACCTCCGCCACAATGCCGGCAATGGCGCCCGCCATGATGGAGCCGGTGCGGATGCTGTTCGAGAAGAGCGTGGTGGCAACCCCTGCCCGACCCGGCATCAGATCCTGAAAGTAAGACATGCCGATCCCCGCAACGATACCGATGAAGATGGCGTTGAAGAGCTGCAGCGCGATCAGCGCATAGTGGCTGGTGAAGCTCACCAGTCCGCCATAGAAGATGACACCGGCCAGCACCGCCAGCAGCATCATGGGCCGCTTGCCAAACCGCGCCGTGTAGTAGCCCGCCAGCAGCATGAAGGGGATCTCGAGGGCCGCAGCCGTCCCCATCAGCACCCCCGCCAGCTTCTCGTCCATTCCCAGCTCGCGGGTGATGTAGAGCGGCATATTGATGAGGTACATGCTGTTGCAGGTCCACATCAGGGTGGACGCGATAAACAGCGCCCGCACCGAAGGATCCCGCCAGCTGCTGACCCGCTCGGTCTCTTCGGCCATCTTTGGCAACGGCAGAGAGGGGAGCCAGCGCCAGACCACTAGGGTACAGAGCAGATAGGCAACTGCGGAGGCGAGATACATCACCTCGAAGCCGTAGCCGATGGCCAGCGCAAAGGCGATGGGCGGACCGATGACCCAGGCCAGCGAGAACTGGGCGCGCATCACCGAGCTGAACATGTCAGCCCGTTTGTTGCGGCTGTCGGAGTACTCCCGCGCCAGTGCAAACAGCTGGGGGCTGGCCGTAGCCGCCAGACTGGCCAGCAATACCCCCAGACTCACCAGCAGCCAGTAGTTGCGGTTCCAGGCAAACAGCAAGGAGAGGGCTATGCCGGCAAAACAGCAGCGCAGGATGAGGCGCTTGCGATCCCCCCGGTTGTCGGAGCGATGGCCCAGCCACTGGCTGATCAGGATGCCGACCACGGCATTGATGGTGTAAAAGAAGCCCACCAGAAAGGGGCGCACCTGAACCTCTTGTGCAAGAAAGAGGCTCAAGGTTGGCACCTGAAGCGCCACCGCCACACCGGTCATGAAGGTGACAACAAGAAAGGAGAGGGATACGGGATCGGGGCGTCTTGTTACCGCCGTCAGCAAGGCCATAGGATTACCATTCGTCGCGAAGCAGAAAATACGGAAGGTCAGAGCAGCAACCGCATGAAAAAACCGCACTTATCTTATGTCATTATCAAGAGCCGGCTCAAGGCTGCTCACCCCGGGGTTGTCGCTTGCGGGGCGGGCCGCGACCCCGTAGAGTGAAAGCCCATCTGGCCAGCACAAGGAGTTCGCATGTTTGATTTTGATCGGGAAGTTGACCGCAGTGGCACCATGAGTCTGAAGTGGGACAAGTACAAGGGCCAGGATGTGTTGCCCATGTGGGTTGCCGACACCGACTTTGTCTCTCCGCCATCCGTGATCGAGGCGCTCACCCAACGGGTTGCTCACGGCATTTTCGGCTACTCTCGCCCCTCCCCCCGCCTGATCGAACTCATCATCGAACGGCTGGCCACCCGTTATGGCTGGGCCATCCAGCCGGAGTGGCTGGTCTTTCTGCCCGGCGTGGTACCTGGGCTCAACCTTGCCTGCAAGGCGTGGAGCCAGCATGGCCGCGGCATCATCACCCCCAAGCCGGTCTACTACCCCTTCCTGCAGGCGCCGGGCTTCAACGACCGTCCCCTGCTCACCGTCCCCATGGTGGAAGAGGCCGGTCGCTGGGTGCTGGATCTTGCAGAACTGGAGCGCCAGGCCCCCTCGGCTGACCTGCTGCTGCTCTGCAACCCCCACAACCCGGGCGGTACCGTCTTCACCCGCGAGGAGCTGCTGGCCATCGACGCCATCGCCGAGCGCCACAATCTGGTGATCTGCTCAGACGAGATCCACTGCGACCTGCTGCTGGACAAGTCGGCCCGCCACATCCCCTACGGCGCCATCAGCCCGGAGGCAGCCGAGCGCTGCGCCGTGATGATGGCTCCGAGCAAAACCTTCAACATCGCCGGCCTCTGCTGCTCCTTTGCCGTGGTGCCCAATGCCCGTCTGCGCTTCCGTTTGCAACAGGCGATGCGCGGCATCAGCGCCGACGTCAACCTGCTCGGCTTTGTGGCGGCTGAAGCTGCCTATGAGGGTGGCGAGCAGTGGCTCTGCGAACAACTCGACTATCTGGCGGCCAATCTGGCCCTGATCCAGCAGGCCGTCGCCCGCTGGCCCGGTGTCGAGCTGGCCAGCCATCAGGCGACGTATCTGGCCTGGATCGATGTGAGCGCGCTCGAACTGGACGATCCCGTCGCCTTCTTTGAACAGGCTGGGGTCGGTCTCTCGCCGGGAGCCCAGTTTGGCAATGGCCAGTTCGTTCGCCTCAACTTCGGCTGCACCAAAGCGCGTCTGGTCGAGGCTCTGGCGCGGATGGAACGGGCCATCCTGAGCCACGGCAAACAGTAACAACTGACAGGACGGGCAGTGCCCGTCCCCTTTTCCTGCACCACCAGCCAGCGGTTAACTATGTACCCACGGATTTTGCGTCACCTCCTGCTCTCACTCGGCATCCTGCTCCCCTTCGGCAGTCAGGCGCTGACCATCGGCACGGGCCCCCTCAATGGCGTCTACTACCCCACGGGAGGCGCCATCTGCCGGGTGCTCAATGTCGATCACGCCCTGCATGGCGACAGCTGTACGGTGCAGAGCACCCGCGGTGCTCTGGCCAATCTCAAGGCGCTGAACAAGGGAGAAGTGCAGCTGGCACTGGTGCAGTCCGACGTGCTCCACCATGCACTCCATGGCACCGGCCCCTTCAGCGGACAGGGAGCCAATCACAAGCTGCGCAGCCTGTTTCGCCTCTATCAGGAGTCGCTGACCCTGCTGGCCAGTGCCAACAGCAATATCACCACTCTGGCCGATATAGAGGGCAAGCGGGTCTACCCGGGCAATGCCGGGGCCGGCGACATGGTGACCAGTCAGGCCCTGATGGGCGCCATGGGGTGGCATCCCAAGCAGTTTGCCGCCTACAAGCTCAAATCACCGCAAACCCCGCTGGAGGGACTCTGTGACGGCACACTGGACGCCGCCTTCGTGGTGGTAGGCCACCCGAGCCAGGCGATCGGCGATCTGATTAGCCGCTGCCAGGTGCGCCTCATCCCTATCGAAGGGGAGCAGATCGACAAACTGCTCAAGCAGCATCCCTACTACCATCGCAGCCAGATCGCCGCCAACCTCTATCCGGGGCAGCTCACCGCCATCAACAATATCGGGATGAGCGCCGAGCTGGTGGCGCTGGCCAGCCTGCCGGATCCCATCGTTCGCACTGTGCGCGACACCCTGCTGGCGCGGGTCAGGCAGTTCAGCCGCCTCCACCCGGCCCTGAGTACCGTGACGCCGGAACAGCTGCAGGCGCAGACCGAGCTGCCGCTGCACCAGGGTATGTCGGATGAAGTGCCCGAACCGCTGCCGCTCGCCCCCGAGCAGCTGATAGCGGGGGAAGCTCCCTCTGCAGCCACCAGTGCGGCCATCTCGACCGGGGTCGCCTCTGAAGTGGCTTCCGGTGCCGTCTCCAGCGCCGATCCCACAGCCAGCAGCGCGGCGGTCGCGACGCAGCCAGCCTCCGAGCCACAACCGACCCAGCTCGAACCTGCCACTTCCGCAGCGGCACCTGCGGTAGCCCCCTCTGACGCGGTATCGACAAGCGGGGAAGTGGCGGCAACAGCCATTCAAGCCAGTGCAGCAGCAGAGACCATGCCAGCAACCGAGCCTGTAGCAGCCAGCAGCAGCGCCGTTGCCACCAGCAGCGCTGTCGCGACGCAATAAAGCGACGCCGCGCTGGTATATCAAACAAACAGAGCAGCCTTGGCTGCTCTGTTTGTTTATCTCGGTTTCTTCCCTATCTCTGCTCGGGCTGTTTATCAGCCCCTGCCAGATAGGGGTTGGGTTTGTGGATCTCCTCCTCCACCCAGACAAGCAGTTGCTTGATAGCGCGCGACAGCACCTGATTCTGGCGCACCACATAACCCAGGCTGGTGCCCGGGAAATCGGTCAGGCTGGCAACCGGCGCGGTCAGATTGAGACGAGGATGCAGGGAGAAGTCCGGCACGATAGCTACGCCAAACCCGGCTTCGGCCCAATCCAGCTGGGCGTCCACGCTGCCCACCTCCATGATGCGGCAAGGGGGGAGCGCCAGCAGCGGCAAGGAGGGATCAATAAGGGCCCTGGTACGGGTGTCATGACCAAGCAGGATCAGGGTCGGCTCATCGAGGGGATCGCTCTCCCCCGCTCTGGCCCGCGCCTGCCAACGGGCGAGACCGTGGCCCAGCGCGCACCAGGTCACCTGCTGCAGTTCGGTGTAGAACAGCGGTTCACTGCGCTTTTGCGCCATCACAAAACCCAGATCCGCCTTGCCGCTTTTGACCAGCTCAGCCGCCTGATCCGAGGTGGTGTTGAACAGGGTGAGGTCGATGCCGGGAAACTCCCGCTTGAAGCGCTGAAACGGCTGAATGAGCAACAGGCGCGAGATGATATCGCTGGCCGCGATGGCCAGTGTCCCCTGACTCAACTGGTTGAGAGCATTGAGATCGGATTGGCAAAGCTGGAGTTCGGCGATGGCCCGCTCGGCGCTTTGCAACAGCCGCTCGCCAGCCTGAGTCAGACGAAAGGGGCTGCGCTCGATAAGCCGCACTCGGGTCGCCTGCTCCAACCGCTTGATATGCAGACTAACGTTGGGCTGGGTCATGTGCAGTTCGGTGGCGGTCTGGCCAAAGTGCTGCAACCGGGCCAGGGTGATGAAGGTTTGCAGCCAGTGGATGTCCAGCATAAGACTCCCTCAACTCACTGTTCATTGGGCTCTGCGCGGCGATCTTGCGGCCACATGCCGATAAATTGGCCATCATTATATGGTTTTATTATCGGAACTATAAAGATAATTAATTTTTCTAATCCGCAGCAGGCTCCTAGGATGAACGCCTAACGTCTTAGGAGAAAGAGTCATGTCGTCTATCGTAGTCGTAGGTGCCAACTGGGGTGATGAAGGCAAAGGCCGCATCGTGGATTATCTGGCAGGCCAAGCTGGCGCCAGCATTCGCTTCCAGGGCGGCAACAACGCCGGCCATACCGTCGTCAACGACCTTGGCACCTTCAAGCTGCACCAGGTTCCGAGCGGTGTCTTCAACCCGAACTGCCTGGTCGTGCTGGGCCCGGGCATGGTGATCAGCCCCGAGAAGCTCACCGTCGAACTCGACGAAGTGAAAGCCTCCGGTGTCGTTCCCAAGCTGGCCATCTCTGACCGCGCTACCCTCTGCCTGCCGCTGCACGCCATGGAAGATACCCTGGAAGAGCAGCGTCTGGGTGACGGTGCCTACGGTTCCACCCGTCAGGGCATTGCGCCGGCCTACGGCGATCGCGTCATGAAGAAAGCGATCCTGGTTGGCTGGCTGAAGCAGCCGGAAGTACTGGTCGAGCGCATTCAATTCTTCCTCGACTGGAAACTGCCGCAACTTAAAGCGCTCTACCCGACCTTCGAGTTCAACCAGACCGCCCAGGAGATGGCTGACTGGCTGCTGGAAGTGTCCGCTCCCTGGATCGACTCCGTCTGCAACGTCAGCATGCCGCTCAAAGAGCTGCAGGCCGAAGGCAAGACCCTGCTGTTCGAAGCTCAGCTGGGCGCCGGCCGTGACCTGATCTACGGCGAATACCCCTGGGTAACCTCCTCCCACGTATCCGGTGCCTACGCCGGCATCGGTGGCGGTCTGCCGGGCCTGCGTCCCGAGCGCGTCATCGCTGTTGCCAAGGCATTCAGCACCTCCGTCGGCACCGGCACCCTGCTGACCGCCATGGAGAACCAGGACGAATTCCGCAAGATCGCCAACGAATTCGGCGCAACCACCGGTCGTCCCCGTGACGTCGGCTACTTCGATGCCGTTGCCACCAAGAACGGTGTCGAGCTGCAGGCTGCGACCGAAGTCGCCCTGACCAAGCTGGACTGCCTGACCGGTCTGCCGGATCTGAAGATCTGCGTGGCCTACGAAGGTGCTCACACCGAGAACCCGATTTGGCCGCAAACCGCAGCCCTGAAGCCGGTTTACGAGCAGATGGAAAGCTGGAGCGAAGACATCACCGGCTGCCGCACCTTCGAAGAGCTGCCCAAAGCGGCCCAGCAGTACGTACTGCGTATCGAAGAGCTGCTGGGCGTACCGGTTCCGATGGTCTCCGTCGGCCCGGGCCGTGACGAGATGATCCTGCGTTAATCCGCGCGATCAGCTGCCAGCACTGTGAAAAACCGGCATCCATGATGCCGGTTTTTTTATGGCTGCGATTTACCCTCTCGCCATAAAAACAACTAAAAGGCTCAATTAACTCACAAATCGACAGCACATTGAGTCGTTCTGCAACAACATCCTGCGCCACCCTCGCTAAAGTGAACCCGTTACCACACGAGGAGTCACCCAATGAAATTGCTCAAACACAGTGCCCTGTTGCCACTACTCTGCCTGACGGCCATGCCAGCCTTTGCCATGACCCTGAAGAGCAGCGATATCCACGAAGGCCAGCTGATGGACAAAGCCTTCAGCTTCAACGGCTTTGGCTGTAGCGGCGACAACCGTTCACCCCAGCTGAGCTGGCAGGATCTGCCGGCCGGCACCAAAAGCGTTGCCATCACAGCCTATGACCCCGATGCCCCCACCGGCAGCGGCTGGTGGCACTGGCTGGTGGTGAATCTGCCTGCCACCCAGAGCGAGCTCGCCAGCAATGCCTCCGGCAAGCTCAAGCAGGGACTGGAGCTTAAGACCGACTTCGGCAGCCAGGGCTACGGCGGCCCCTGCCCGCCCGCTGGCCACGGCATGCATCGCTATCAGTTCACCGCCTGGGCCCTGCCCCAGAATCTGGAGGTAAAAGCAGACACCCCGCCCGCCATGGTAGGCTACATGCTCAACAGCATGGCCCTTGGTAAGGCTACTCTGACCGCCACTTTCGTCACCCCCTAGGAGCAACCGGATGAGCACGCCGCTGCTGCAACAGCACCACTATCTCGGGATCCGCCAGCAGCCGCTGCACCGGGTGCTCATCTATGCGCCGACCATCATCTGGGTCAAACAGGGCAGGAAGCTGCTCTGGTGGCAGGAGCGACGTCTCTCGTTTGGCAAGGAGAGCTGGCTGCTGATCCCGGCGGGTCACCAGCTCACCTTCGTCAACCAGCCGGAGCAGGAGAAGTTTCGCTCCCATGTCCTTACCCTGCTGACGCCGCCACCCGCCGGGTGGCTGCCCGATACGCCCTCCGCGACTCAGGCGATGGCAGATCCCGCAATAAAGGTGACGACAAACCTCGCCTACTGCTTCGAGATGGTCTGCACCATGACAGAGCGGGGGCTGAGTGAGGCGACCCAGAGCGAGCTGCTGCGGGCCTTCTATGCGGAGTTGAGGGCTGCTGGCGCGCTTCATCTGCTCTTTCCCGCCAGCACCATGACCCTCGGCGAGCGGCTGGCCCGTTACCTCGGCGTTGAGCCCGGAGCCGATCACACGCTGGAAACTGTTGCCCCTCACTTCTCGATGAGCCGCGCCTCGCTGGTTCGCAAACTGACAGCCGAAGGGCGCACCTTCCGTCACCTGCTGGCTCAGGTACGGATGAGCCATGCACTCACCCTGTTGCAACAATCACTCTCCCTGCAAGAGGTAGCCATCGCCTGCGGTTATGATTCCCTCAGCCGCTTTGCTGCCCGCTTCAAACAGGAGTTCGGCCTGACCCCTTACCAATACCTGCAAACCTGCCCTGCCGTACGACTCGGCAATACCAAGTAAAACATTACTAAATAAGCCCATTGTGTAACCTGATGTAACCAGGTGATCATGCTCACATTGCCACCTCTTCAGAATGTGATCTCGCGCCAACGCTCCCTTTTCCCTTGCCATACAATGGCCACCGAAAACCTTTTCACTAAAAATAAGCGTAAAAAACCTTCCTCTTAACCTACATAAACGGAATTGGAGCGAGAAATGTTTCGTAAAACTTTACTCTCGGTAGCCCTCGGCACCGCCCTGTTCGGACTGACTGCCTGCAACGATAACCAGACAGAGAGCAGCACCGTCGCCAAACCGGAGCAGGCCATCCAGTACAAGGACGTGATCGACCGCCGGGGAACACCGACCCAATTCCGCGACTTTGACAGCTACTCCAACCTCAAATACAACCCGCTGCTCGATCTGGGCGCCTGGCACGGCTTCCTGCTGCCAGCCAGCGACAAGGAGTGGGGGGGATTCACCGGCCCCATGGTCATCTCGGAGGAGTACAGCCTCTTCTTCGCAAGCGAGCTGGACAAGCTCACCCTGAGCAATGCGAGCGGTCGGGCTTTCCCGCTCACCAGCGCCAGCAAGCAGGAGGTGTACGCCATTCCCGGTGCGTTGGTACAACGCTTCGAGTTCGAGCCCTTCACGCTGGAGCTGGAGCTGCGCTACGGCGATGCCCGCACAGCTCTGATCCGCACTCGCCTGCAAAACAACACCGATGCCCCGCTCACCCTCAACCTCAACTGGCAGGGGGAGCTGCTCAATCAGTGGGACGCCAAGAAGACGATCGCCGAGCAGTATCCTGACTGGACCCGCACCATCAGCCAGAACAAGCAGGGGGTTGAGTTCCAGTTCGGCAATCTGCGCAGTACCTGGAACATCATGCAGAGCGGCAGCGCTCGCTACCGCATCGAACGTACCCTGCCAAGCCGCACCACCATCGACGAAAAGGCGCTGGGTTATGTGAGCGAAGCCACCATCCAACTGGCGGCCAAGGGGAGTGAGGATATCTATACCCTGCAGAGTTACCTCCACTCCGCCGAGGATGCCAACCGCCACCAGCAGAGCCGTCAGGCCTTGCTGGCCGACCCGGCGACCTACTTCGCCGACTCCATCCGCCGCTGGGAAGGCTATCTTGCCAAGGGTCTCTCCAATCAGGGGATCCCCGAGTCGGAACGACGCATCGCGGTCAAGGCGATGGAGACTCTCAACGGCAACTGGCGCTCGCCGGCTGGCGCCATCCTGCACGACGGGGTGACCCCTTCCAATACCGCCCGCTGGTTCGACGGCGTCTGGGCCTGGGACAGCTGGAAGCACGCCTACGCCATGGCTCACTTCAACCCGGAAGTGGCCAAAAACAACGTTCGCGCCATGTATGACTACCAGATCCAGGCCAATGACCCGGTTCGTCCGCAGGATGCCGGCATGGTGATAGACGCCGTCTTCTACAACAAGCAATCGGATCGCGGTGGCGATGGCGGCAACTGGAACGAGCGCGACACCAAACCGCCCCTCTCAGCCTGGGCCATCTGGGAGATCTACAGCGCCACCAAGGACAAGGCATTCATTGCCGAGATGTATCCCAAACTGCAGGCCTATCACGACTGGTGGTACCGCGCACGTGACAACAACCGCAACGGCATCATCGAATATGGTGCTACCAAGCACGTCGAACATAACGACGAGTACGGCAATATCACCTTCAAGGTGCAGTATGCCAACGGCGTGCCGGGGGGCATCTCACTCTCAGGTTGCAGTAACGAGGGAGATAACTGGTATGGCTGCACCGGCATGGCGCTCTACCAGCAGGTATTGAGTGTTGGCGGCTACAGCGATATGGATATCGGTGCCCAACACGGCGCCGGTTGGGAGTCCGGTATGGACAACGCTGCCCGCTTCGGCTTTATCGAGCCGGATCAGCTCAAGCGATATGCTGACAAGACCTATGGCGGCGATATCGCCAAGGCACGCCAGGACTGGAACGTCTTCTTCTTTGAAAACCATCAGGACAATGGCGATCTTATCGGCTTCTCCATCGATCAGGAGTCGGTAGAGCTAAACGCCTTCCTCGCCAAGGAGAAACGCATTCTGGCAGATATGGCCGACCTGCTCGGCAAACCGGGCGATGCGAGCCGCTACCGCGATGGCGCGACCAAGCTCGCCAGCTACATCAACACCTGTATGTTTGATGACGCCTCCGGGTTCTATTACGACCGACAGATCGCTGCTGGTGATGTAGCCGACAGCAACGGCTGTGTCGGCAAGCTGTTGACCGCCCGCGGCCGCGGCCCCGAGGGGTGGAGCCCGCTCTGGGCCGAAGTCGCCGACCAGGAAAAAGCAGCACGAGTGCGCGAAGTGATGCTTAATTCTCAGGAATTCAACACCAAGGTACCGCTCGGCACGGCGGCGCTGACCAACCCGGCCTACGACCCCAACATCTACTGGCGCGGCCGGGTATGGCTGGATCAGTTCTACTTCGGGGTGAAGGGGCTGGAGAACTACGGTTATCGCAGCGATGCCCAGATGCTGGTCAACAAGCTGTTTGCCAACGCCGAAGGGCTGGCCGGCAGCGGCCCCATCCGCGAGAACTACAACCCGGAGAGCGGTGCTATGCAGGGAGCCAGCAACTTCAGCTGGAGTTCGGCCCACCTCTATATGCTCTATCGCCACTTTCTCAAGCCGCAGGAGTAAAGCTGCGCATATGCAAAAGGCCTCCATAGGGAGGCCTTTCTTATGCTTGGCTGACAGGCGGCATTGCTGGCCGCAAGAGTTTCTGTCAGTGAGTGGTAAGCGGCAGAGAGAGGCGTTTGGCCAGTGCCTGGAAGCTCTGGCTCACTTCGGCCCCGAACAGGGGGTCACCGATGGCACGGTTTTGCCAGTTTTGCTCCAGATGACGCCAGTCATCCTCGGTCAGAGAATCGCGCAGATGGGGGAAGATGATTCCCTCCTCGTAATTCATGTGCGCCTCCTGCAGCTCAACAAAACGCTCCAGCTTGGCGGTGAACTGGTCGAGCGGGATCACTGCATCCATCAGGATCATCTCCACCATCTCCTTGAGCTCACCACCCGCCTCCAGCAGCTTGACGTGCTCCTCCTGCAACCGGTTGGCAACCTCCCCCTCCACCACCCGGTATTTCAGGTAGTAGTCATAGATAAGATCTTCCTTGGGATGGTGGTACTTGTCAGAGACCTCCCGCAGATAGTCGATGACGTCGCGCACCAGAAAATAGCTGATGGGCTGCTCGGCGTGAATGGCTGCCAGCTTCTGCTTGAGCAGCTCCAGCAGTCGGGCGATGTTGAGGTGATCCTTGTGCAGACTCGATAACATGGGCACTCCTTGGCGCTGAAATAAGATGTTATTTTCCTGAGTATACGGTCATTTGTCGCCCGAACTTTGCACTCAATCAAGTGGGCGGCAGACAGATTGCCACTCAATGGGACTCTTGCCCTGCTGCTCCAGCAGCTGGTTGGTTTGCGAAAAATGACCGCAACCGATGAAACCGCGATGGGCGGAGAGGGGGCTGGGATGGGGGGCCGTCAGCACATGATGGCGCTGCCGGTCGATAAAACGCCCCTTCTTCTGGGCATGGGAACCCCACAACAGGAACACCACCCCGTTGCAGCTGGCATTGATCTGCTCGATAACCCTGTCGGTAAAGGTCTCCCAACCCAGATGGGCATGAGAGTGAGCCTGACCGGCCTGCACCGTCAGCACGGTATTGAGCAACAATACCCCCTGCTTGGCCCAGGATTCGAGGAAACCGTGGTTGGGTGTGACGAAACCTGACAGGTCTCGCTGCATCTCTTTATAGATGTTGACCAGAGAGGGGGGCGTGCGCACGCCGGGCAGAACGGAGAAGCAGAGACCATGCGCCTGGTTGGGGCCGTGGTAGGGATCCTGCCCCAGGATGACGACCTTGATCTGATCCAGCTCGGTCAGTTTGAAGGCATTGAACACATCGGCTGCAGGGGGATAGATTACCTTGCCCGCTTCCCGCTCTGCCCTGACAGTCGCCAGCGTACTCTTGAAATAGTCCTGCTCTTTTTCAGAGCCAATCACATCACTCCAGGTCAGCACCCCGAACTCCTCACTTGATACGGCGAAGGAGTCAGGATAGGGGGGCAGCCCGCAAGACGCAACCGTGACTCACACTTTCCAGAGCCTGGCGAGCCGCCCGGAGCGCTCCAGTTTGTGCAGACCCGCATTAAACAGCAGCATCAGACGACGCGCATCGGGATCCGCCTTGCGCATCAGCAGATAACCGGGTTGAGACCAGATAGGGTCGGGCGAGCTGGTCAACGACAGCGCCCCGGGATGGCGGGATTGCATCTGCAGAAAGAGAGCCTTGGCCACCTGTTCATCCATCACCAGATAGCGAATACGGCCGGCGACGAGCTTCTCAAGGCTCTCCTGATCAGAATCCGACCACTCAAGAGCCAGTTCGGATTGACGAGCGGCAAAACCATCTCCGTAAAAATAGCCGCGGGTCACCCCCACCGGCTCGTGGTTGATCTCCCCGAGATTGACGACTGGCGAACCGGACAAGGTAAAAAGACGGGTCGTGAACTGGCCGAGCGATGCGGAGAGATAGAAGCTCTGTTCACGTTCGCGGGAACGAAACCAGGGCATGGTCACAACATAATCCCCGGCAAGAGTGAGCTTGTAGGCTTCAGCCCAGGGGTAAAAGTGAAAGCTGACATCAAGCCCCTCGGCGGCAAAGGCTTCGCGCACCACCTGACAGAGGAACCCCTGCTCGGGCAGAGACTCGCTGATATAGGGCGGCCACTCGCCCACGGCGATCCGGACTGTTTCGGCCCGCCCCATTCCAGCCATAACCAGGCAGCAGGCCACTATCAGCCAGCGCCATTTTTGCCACCCACTCTTCACCCGTGACTCTCCTCTTTATTTTCCATCAAGTGTAGTTCTCTCGAGTCACCCTTCCCTGATACGCACCACAAACGCCATAAGGTGTAGTTAAATTACTAGATTTAAAAGATAAAAGATGCATAATTTGGATATCTTACAAAATCAGAAAAATGACCTATTTTTGATTCAACTCAATAATTTAATCCCATTGAAATGGCGATTTGTTGATTTTTATTGATCTGGATCAATTTTGGTAATATTACCACCGTGGTATATATGACCCCAACAAAGTAAAGGTGTAAGGCAAGGGCCCTTTAAGTCGTCGATATCCTCGGTAGCTTAAATACATCAGGGTAATTTCCTTACAGTTGGATTCGCGTTCCCATTGAGGAGTCATACCATGATCAAAGGCATTCAAATCACCCAGGCCGCCAACACCGCTCTGCTGAACTCTTTCTGGCTGCTGGACGAAGAGAAGCAACAGGCTCGCTGCATCTGTGTCAAAGGCGACGCCTTTGCTGCCGATCAGGAAGTTCAACTGGCTGATCTGGGTCAGTTCGAATACCGCGAGCTGCCTGTTCAAGCTGAACCTGCCGTTGAAGGTGGCCAGCACCTGAACGTCAACGTGCTGCGTCGTGAAACTCTGGAAGATGCCATCGCCAACCCGGAGAAGTACCCGCAGCTGACCATCCGCGTTTCCGGCTATGCAGTGCGCTTCAACGCCCTGACCCCGGAACAGCAGCGTGACGTTGTTACCCGTACCTTCACCCAGAGCCTGTAATTCCCGCTCTGTCATGAAGTGATGACATCTATGGATGTCACTAAAAAACGGCCCGAGGGCCGTTTTTTTATTGCGTTGCATTCAGCCTGACAGGATCCGTTACACCTTTTCGGTTTCCAGAATCCCGCCCTTGCGGCCCAGCACGCCCTCCATTTTCTTCACATCCAGCTGCTTGCAATATTTTGCCACCACCACGGTCGCAACCCCGTTGCCAATCAGGTTGGTCAGCGCCCGCGCTTCCGACATGAAGCGGTCAATCCCCAGGATCAGCGCCAGACCGGCCAGTGGCAGGTGGCCAACTGCGGAGATAGTCGCCGCCAGCACAATGAAGCCGCTCCCGGTGACCCCGGCCGCCCCTTTCGAGGAGATAAGCAGCACCACCAGCAGCGTGATCTGATGGAACAGATCGAGCGGGGTGTTGGTCGCCTGAGCGATGAAGATGGCAGCCATGGTCAGATAGATGGAGGTGCCATCCAGGTTGAAGGAGTAACCGGTCGGAATAACCAGCCCTACTACCGATTTCTGGCAACCCAGTTTCTCCATCTTGTCCAGCATGCGCGGCAGAGCAGACTCGGAGGAGGAGGTGCCCAGCACGATAAGCAGCTCCTCGCGGATGTAAGAGATGAAGCGCAGGATGCTGAAACCGGAAACTCTGGCGATGCTGCCCAGCACGATAAAGATGAAGAAGAGACAGGTGATATAGAAGCAGGCGATAAGCTGGCCCAGTTGCACCAGAGAACCCACCCCGTATTTGCCGATGGTAAACGCCATGGCACCGAATGCCCCTACCGGCGCCAGCTTCATGATCATGTTGATGATGCCGAAGATGACGGTGGAGAAGCTCTCGATGACCCCGAAAATAATTTTCCCCTTCTCGCCGATATGGTGCAGGGAGAAGCCAAACAGCACGGCAAAGAGCAGCACCTGCAGGATGTTGCCGCTGGCAAAGGCACCGATCACGCTACCCGGAATGATGTCGAGCAGGAATGGAATGATCCCCTGTGACTTGGCCTGCTCGGCATAGACGGCGATGGCGCTGGCATCCAGTGCGGCAGGATCAACGTTCATGCCGGCCCCCGGCTGCAGCAGGTTCACCACGCACAACCCGATGATCAGGGCGATGGTGCTGACCACCTCGAAATAGACGAGGGCGATGGCACCGGTCTTGCCAACGGCCTTCATGCTCTCCATACCGGCAATCCCTGTTACCACGGTACAGAAGATGACGGGCGCGATAATCATCTTGATCAGTTTGACGAAACCATCGCCAAGGGGTTTCATGTCGGCCCCCAATTGGGGATAGAGGTGGCCAAGACATACCCCGAGGGTTATGGCGAGCAGTACCTGAAAATAGAGGCTGCCCATAATCTTTTTACTCATGCTGCTTCATCCCTTCCGTTGTCGGTGTGTTGTTCTGTTTTATTGGTATGCAGCCCCGATGCATCAGGCAAAAGCAACCCGCAGGAGACGTAACGAATCCTGGATCGGCTGATGCCGCGCTCTGGTGACTGTAACGCCATCATCTCATGTTAAAAAATGGAGTTAAGCGACACCGATCACGCAACATTAGTAACCATTTATAAATATTTATTCACTGATTATTAATTGATGGGTGGTACGCAATGAGGGGGAAGCAGTCTGACATGAGGGGAAAACAGAGGGGATTGAATCAATGACAAGGCCCCGCATGCGGGGCCTTGTCAGTCTTAACCAGCGTTATGGAACCAATCAGACAGAGGTATCGAGCGGCTCGAAGCCCTTGACCAGATCGTCGATCGCTTTCATCTGCTTGAGGAAGCCTTCCAGCTTGTCGAGCGGCAGCGCGCTCGGGCCATCGCAGCGGGCAATTTTCGGATCCGGGTGGGATTCGATAAAGAGACCGGCCAGACCAACCGCCATACCGGCACGCGCCAGCTCGGTGACCTGCTCGCGGCGACCGCCGGACGCTGCCCCCAGCGGGTCGCGGCACTGCAGGGAGTGAGTCACGTCGAAGATAACCGGATAGCCACCGGTGCTCTTCTTCATCACGCCCAGACCCAGCATGTCTACCACCAGGTTGTCATAACCGAAGTTGACGCCGCGCTCGCACAGGATCAGGCGATCGTTGCCGCACTCCTCGAACTTGTCGGTGATGTTCTTCATCTGGCTTGGGCTGAGGAACTGCGGCTTCTTGATGTTGATGACGTTGCCGGTACGGGCCATCGCCTCTACCAGATCGGTCTGGCGCGCCAGGAAGGCGGGCAGCTGGATAACGTCAACCACCTCGGCCACTGGCTTGGCCTGATGGGGCTCGTGCAGATCGGAGATCACCGGCATGCCGAAGGTCGCCTTCAGCTCCTGGAAAATCTTCATCCCCTCTTCCAGACCCGGGCCACGATAGGAGTGGATAGAGGAGCGGTTTGCCTTGTCCCAGCTCGCCTTGAAGACAAACGGGATGCCCAGCTTGCTGGTCACTTCCACGTACTTCTCGCACACCGCCATCGCCATGTCGCGAGACTCCAGCACATTCATGCCGCCAAACAGCACGAACGGTTTGTCATTGGCAACGTTGATCTCGTTGATCTTGATATTCTTCTGTTCCATCTAAGACATCCTTAATGGAGGGGCTTGGGGGTCAAATCCAGCGCAGCCAGCTGCACTTTCAGCACGTCGGCTACCGGATCGTCCGGGCATTGTTCAATAAAGTATTCAAAGTCGTCGGCAGCCTGACGGGGACAATCGAGCTGCTCGTAAATAAAGCCGCGATCCCGCGTCTCCAGCGGATCGCCCGGCTTCATCCGCAGCAACAACTCGCTGCAGCGCAGCGCCTCGGACATGCGGTCTTCCCGCAGCAGGGCGCCCTTGCTGACATTGAGCAGCCGCTCGATGATCTCCCACTGGCCAGAGGGCTGCAGGTAGTCCGGGGTCAGGGTGGCCAGATCGCCGAGCGCACCGCGCAGCAGCAGTTCGATACGGGCCAGGCTCAGCTCATCGCCGGTGAAGGGATCGACATAAACCTCCCCCTCGCCGCCGGCAAAGCTCACCAGGAAGTGGCCCGGGAAGCAGATCCCCTCTACATCGAGCCCGAGCTTGCGTCCCAGCTGGATGATGAGGATACCGAGACTGACCGGGATCCCCTTGCGCTGCAGCAACACCTGATTGATGTCGCAATTGTCAGCCGAGAAGTAATCCTGCCAGTCGCCGTAAAACCCGAGGCTCTGATAGAAACCGCGCAGCAGTTGCTGGCGCACCTCGTCGCAGGTTCCCTCTTCGATCTGCTCATCCAGCCACTCGTCCAGCAGCTGCAGTTCGCGGATCCCCTGCTCGGCCGAACCATAGATTTCGTCGCTGACCGCCAGGGCCAGCTCGGTCAGCTCATGGGCTTCAAAATCGGTCCATTCGTCTATACGTAACATGCTCTTCATGCCTTAACCGAACAAACTCGCCTGTTTGAGCACTGCCAACTTGGCAATAAAGTAGATCCAGCCGAGCGCCCCCAGAAAAGAGCACCAGCGCACCAGATTGCTTTTGGCCAGCCGCAGCGCCATCGCCGCCAGAAAGACCAATACCAGGATCCCCGTCAGCTTCTCGCTGAGCCAGGGAATGCCGTTATTGAGCGGGTTGAGACCCAGCACCACGCAAAGCAGTATGCCGGAGAGCACCACCAGTCCGTTGAGCAGACCGCTGCTTTTCAGCACGGGTGCGCTGAATGCCCGGCCAGAACCGGCCTGAACCCAGTAAAAACGCAGCATAAACATCAGCACGGCACCGCCAATCAGGGTGAGATGCAGATGCTTGAGCACAAGATAGCTATTCAATATCAATCCTCGATGCAGAGGCCGCGCCCCTGCCCGTCAAACCGGTAGTTAAGAGATTCAGCAGGCCGGGCACATGCCCAGAGTGACCCGCTCGTTCTCCCCGTAATCGCGCACCGTGGTTACGCTGCGATAGCCGAGATCCTGCAACAGCTGGCGCACCGCCATCCCCTGATCCCAGCCATGTTCCAGCAGCAGCCACCCTTCGCTGTGCAGATGGGCCGAGGCATGGGTCGCGATATGGCGGATATCCGCCAGCCCCGCTTCGTCCGCCACCAGCGCCGAGCGCGGTTCAAAGCGTACATCACCCTGTTCGAGATGGGGATCGGCGCCATCAATATAGGGGGGATTGGAGACAATCACCGCAAAGCGGGGTGCCTGCTCATCGAGCGGGGCAAACCAGCTGCCGTCACGCACCTCGATGGGCAACCCCAGCGCCGCGCTGTTCTCACGCGCCAGTGCGGCAGCGTCCGCCATGCGATCCACCGCCCAGACATCGAGCTCGGGTCGCTCGGACTTGATGGCCAGCGCGATGGCGCCGGTGCCGGTACCGAGATCCAGCACGGCGCAGGGCCCTTGCGGGATCTTCGCCAGCGCCTGCTCCACCAGCACCTCGGTATCGGGGCGCGGGATCAGGGTCGCCGGGCTCACTTTCAACGGCAGCGACCAGAACTCCCGCTCGCCAACGAGATGGGCGATGGGCTCGCCGTTGAGACGACGGACAAGCCACGTCTGCAGGGTGGCCTGCTGGGCGGCATCCAGCTCACGCTCTGGCCAGGTCATCAGATAGCTGCGCCGGCAGTCAAGCAGATGACAGAGCAGCACATCGGCATCGGCGCGAGGAGACTCCCCCTCAGCCAGTACGGTCATGATATGGGCACGAGCCTGCTGGATCTGCATCAGTGCCGTCCCACCTTAATCAGGCTGTTCTGAATGCGAGCTTGCCGGTTCCGCATTTGCATCAATTGCTCTCGGCCAGCGAGGCGAGCTGGTCGGCCTGATACTCCTGCACCAGCGGCGTGATAACGCAGTCCAGATCCCCTTCCAAAATTTCGGAAAGACGGTACAGGGTCAGGTTGATACGGTGCTCGGAGAGACGGCCCTGCGGATAGTTGTAGGTCCGGATGCGCTCGGAACGATCACCGGAGCCCACCAGATTGCGGCGGGTGCTCTGCTCGGCGGCGCGATGGCGCTCATCCTCAGCCGCCTGCAGGCGGGCAGAGAGTACCGACATTGCCTTGGCGCGGTTCTTGTGCTGGGAACGTTCGTCCTGACACTCCACCACCAGCCCGGTCGGCAGGTGGGTGATGCGAATGGCCGAGTCGGTCTTGTTGACGTGCTGACCACCGGCACCGGAGGCGCGGAAGGTGTCGATCTTCAGATCGGAGGGGTTGATCTCGATCTGCTCGGCTTCCGGCACTTCCGGCAGTACCGCGACGGTACAGGCGGAGGTGTGCACCCGACCCTGAGATTCGGTCTCCGGCACCCGCTGTACCCGGTGACCACCGGATTCAAACTTGAGACGGCCATAGACACGCTCGCCGTCAATCTTGGCGATGACCTCCTTGTAACCGCCATATTCCCCGTCGTTGCAGCTGACGATGGAGACGCGCCAGCCCTGACGCTCGGCAAAGCGGGAGTACATGCGGAACAGGTCGCCCGCGAAGATGGCCGCTTCATCACCGCCGGCCCCGGCCCGGATCTCCAGATAGCAGTTGTTGTCATCCTTGGGATCCTTGGGCAGCAGCATCACTTGCAGCTCCTGCTCCAGCGCCTCCAGATTGGCCTTGGCGAGCGGCAGCTCCTCCTGCGCCATCTCGCGCAGGTCGGCATCATCCTCTTCCAGCATCATCTGGGTCGTCTCCAGATCATCCTGCGCCTGACGGAAACGCTGGAAGGCGTGAACGATATCTTCCAGCTGGGCATATTCACGGGTCAGGGCGCGATAGCGCTCCTGATCCGAGACCACGTCGGGCTCGCCGAGCATGGCCTGAACTTCTTCGTGGCGCTCGATGAGGCCTTCCAGCTTTCTGATCAGTGACGGATTCATAACTCTTGCAATCTCAAATGGAGGACGGGACCACCAGCATGGTAACCCCGAAAAATTACTCTTGTGACAACCCCAGTGCCTGCCGCAGACGGGACAGCGCACTCTCGTCGCCCTGGGAGGCCGCCTGGCGCAGGGCCTGGGTCGGCGCATGGATCAACTTGTTGGTGAGGCGATGGGCCATCGCCTTGAGCGCCTGCTCGGCACTCTCGCCCTGGGCCAGTGCCAACAGGGCGCGTTGCAACTCTTCGTCAGCGACCTGCTGAGACTGCTGGCGGTAGTCGCGAATGAGATCAACCGAGCTCTGGCCGCGATACCAGCCCATGAACTCGTCGCGCTCCTCCTGCACGATTACCTCGGCTTGTGCCGCGGCCCGTTTGCGGGTCTCCAGGTTCTGCTCGATGATCCCCTGCAGGTCATCCACCGTGTAGAGATAGGCGTCGGAGAGCTCATCCACTTCCGCCTCGATGTCGCGCGGTACGGCGATATCGACCAGAAACATCGGCTTGAAGCGGCGGGCCTTGAGGGCACGCTCCACCATCCCCTTGCCGATGATGGGCAGCGGGCTCGCGGTCGAGCTGATGACGATATCCGCCTCGTGCAGATAATCGGGGATCTCTTCGAGCGTCATCACCTGGGCGCCAAATTCGGCAGCCAGGGTCTGGGCCCGTTGCAGAGTCCGGTTGGCCACCATCATCTGGGTCACGTTCTGTTCGCGCAGATGGCGGGCCACCAGCTCGATGGTTTCGCCGGCACCGACCAGCAATACCTTGGTCTGGGAGAGATCGGCAAAGATGCGGCGGCCAAGGCTGACGGCCGCAAAAGCCACCGACACGGCGCTCGCGCCAATCTCGGTATCGGTACGCACCCGTTTGGCCACCGAGAAGGATTTCTGGAACAGCCGCTCCAACGCCCCCTTCACCGACTCCGCCTGCTGGGCATGGGCGTAGGATTGCTTGATCTGGCCGAGGATCTGCGGCTCTCCCAGCACCAGCGAGTCGAGCCCGCACGCCACCCGCATCAGGTGGCGCACCGCCTCTTCGTCATGGTGCTGGTAGATGGCGCTGACCAGTTCGGCCGCATCCAGCCCGTGGAACTGCTGCAGCCAGCGCAGCACCTCGCCCTGCTGTTCACCGGCCAGATTGCAGTAAAGCTCGGTCCGGTTGCAGGTGGAGACGATCACCGCCTCGTTGATGCCGGGTTGGTTCACCAGCTCACGCAAGGCGCGATCGATGCAGTCCGGGCCAAAGGCGACCCGCTCCCGCAAGGCGACACTGGCGGTGTTGTGGTTGATTCCGAGGGCAAGCAAACTCATGAGTGGGCGACGATCATTTCATACGCTGGGTGCAAAGGCTGCCAATTGTACGAGAAAGGGTAAGTCTTTAAAAGCAATACGGCCGCCCCGTATACTGTGGCAAATTCCTCTCTCTGGAGCCTTCTCTTGCTGCTACGTATTTTTACCCTCGCCTGCCTGCTGATCCTTGGCGGTTGTGCCACCACCCAGCCCCAGCGGGCCCAGGTCAACTGGGATCAGGAGCGAACCCGCCTCGAACAGCTCACCCAGTGGGAGCTTTCCGGCAAGATGGCCATCATCACCCCCCAGCAAAAGGGCAGCGCCCGCCTCAACTGGCAGCAGGATGGCGATGATTATCGGCTCAACCTCACCAGCCTGATCGGCACCAGCATTCTCGAGCTCTCCCGCAGCAAGGGCGAAATCACCCTGATCGACAGCGAGGGCAAGCGTCACCAGAGCCAGGATGCCGAAGGGCTTATCTATCAGCTCACCGGCTGGAACATTCCGGTCGCCGGTCTGCCGGAGTGGATCAAGGGGCTGCCGGGCGAGGCCGACTTCGAGCTCAACCCCGACAGCAGTCTGGCCCGCGTCCGCGATGGCCAGTGGCAGATCGTCTATGGCGACTATCGGGATCAGGATGGCTACCGCCTGCCCCACCAGCTGACCATGACCGGTCAGGGCAGCCGCCTCAAGCTTCAGATCAACCAATGGACTCTTGCACGCTAATGGCTTCCACACGCTGGCCGGCACCGGCCAAACTCAACCTGTTCCTGCACGTCAATGGCCGTCGTCCGGATGGCTACCACGAGCTGCAGACCCTGTTCATCTTCCTCAACCACGGTGACTGGCTCGAATTCGAGGTGATTCCAGATAGCGACACCCTCACCCTGACGCCGGCCATTCCTGGCGTACCGGATGAACAGAACCTCATTATCCGTGCTGCCCGCCTGCTGCAGGCAAAGCTGCCGAGCCCGCAGGGAGCCCATATCCGGCTGGAGAAGGTGCTGCCCATGGGTGGTGGTATCGGCGGTGGCTCATCCGATGCGGCAACCACGTTAGTGGCGCTTAACCACCTCTGGCAGGCAGGTCTTGATGAAGATGAACTGGCAGCGCTTGGCGTGCAGCTGGGGGCCGATGTGCCGGTCTTTGTCCGTGGCCGGGCGGCCTTTGCCGAGGGGGTGGGCGAGCGGCTGCAACCGGTCGAATTGCCCGAGTCATGGTATCTGGTGCTCAAGCCGGATTGCCATGTGGCAACCGCTGTCGTGTTCCAGGATCCGGACCTGCCCAGAGCCACTCCGAAGATGGCTTTGCACAACCTGATGGAGGGGGAGTGGAAAAACGATTGCGAAGCACTCGTGAAAAAGCGCCACCCCGAGGTTGCCAATGCGCTCGGCTGGTTGCTAGAATACGCGCCGTCAAGAATGACGGGCACAGGAGCCTGCGTCTTTGCTAAGTTTGAAGACGAAGTGACTGCTCGGGAAGTGTTGGCCAGAGTGCCGAAGGGGCTGGATGGGTTTATCGCCAAGGGCGAGAACATATCACCACTCCTCGCCACTTTGCAACAATTCAAATGATTGGGGTATCGCCAAGCGGTAAGGCAGCGGGTTTTGATCTCGCCATCCCTAGGTTCGAATCCTAGTACCCCAGCCAATTTGATCTGATGGCAGTGACGCAGGCGATGTCGTGCTCGCCCACGTCGCAGGGCTCACCCCCCTTTCTGCCATCCCGATGCGGCTAATCCCTTGCTCGTTGTCTGGCTAAATCGTTTGCCCCAAAACGATAAGGGTCTGATTTCAGACTCCCCCACATACTGGATGCAACCCCGAGGTTTCAAACCGTGCCTGACATGAAGCTGTTTGCTGGTAACGCAACGCCGGAACTAGCCCAGAAGATCGCAGATCGCCTGTTTATCAAACTCGGCAATGCTGCCGTAGGTCGCTTTAGCGACGGCGAGATCAGCGTACAGATCAACGAGAATGTACGTGGTGGCGATATCTTCATCATTCAATCCACCTGTGCCCCGACCAACGACAATTTGATGGAATTGATCGTCATGGTGGATGCACTGCGTCGTGCTTCAGCTGGCCGTATCACTGCCGTAATCCCCTATTTTGGTTATGCCCGTCAGGACCGTCGCGTCCGTTCCGCCCGTGTGCCCATCACCGCCAAGGTTGTCGCTGACTTCCTCTCCAGCGTGGGTGTGGATCGCGTGCTGACCGTTGACCTGCATGCCGAGCAAATCCAGGGCTTCTTCGACGTTCCGGTAGACAACGTATTCGGTAGCCCGGTGCTGCTCGAAGACATGAAGTCCAAGAACCTCGAGTCCCCTGTCGTCGTATCGCCGGACATCGGCGGCGTAGTGCGCGCCCGCGCCATCGCCAAGCTGCTGGACGATACCGACATCGCCATCATCGACAAGCGTCGTCCTCGCCCGAACGTCTCCCAGGTCATGCACCTGATCGGTGACGTTGCCGGCCGCGACTGCATCATCGTTGACGACATGATCGATACCGGCGGCACTCTGTGTAAAGCAGCAGAAGCCCTGAAAGAGCGCGGTGCCAAGCGTGTATTCGCCTACGCTACCCACCCGGTCTTCTCCGGTTCTGCCGTCGAGAACATCAAGAACTCCGTGATCGACGAACTGATCATCACTGACTCCATCCCGCTCACCGCGGAGATGAAGGCAGTTGGCAAAGTCAAACAGCTGACCCTCTCGACTGTTCTGGCCGAAGCCATTCGTCGCATCAGCAACGAAGAGTCCATCTCTGCCATGTTTGAGCATTGATAGATTCAGCAATAACGAAAACCGCCATCAGGCGGTTTTCGTCTTTCTAGACCCCGGCTATATGTACGACCCTGCCTGTGGCAGGTGTTAAGGATTTACCCATGAATGGCTTGCGCCCCCTCCTGCTTGCGACCCTGACCTCCGCCCTCTTCGCCTGTCAGCCTGCCAAAGAAAATCAGCCCTTCGTGCTGACGCTGGCTCACATGAACGATACCCACTCCCAGTTTGACCCGGTCAACGCCGAGCTGAAGGGGCATATCTTTGCCCAGGAGGGAGAGACAGATACCCTCTACACCCGTTTTGGCGGCTACCCGCGGCTGCTGACCATGGCCAAGGCCTATCAGGCCGATGCACTGGCCCAGAACCACGCCATGCTGCTGCTGCACGGCGGCGATGCCTGGCAGGGCAGCGGCTACTTCAAGCTCAACGAGGGGATGGCCAACGCCGAGCTGCTCAACCAGTTCGGCCTCGATGCCATGGCCCTTGGCAACCACGAATTCGATCTCGACAACCAGAAGCTGGCCCGCTTCATCAAGGGGGTCAACTTCCCGGTGCTGGCCGCCAATCTCGATACCAAGGCCGATCCCGCCCTCAGCAAGGTGGCCAATCTCAAGCCTTTCACTGTCTACGCCTTTGACGGCAACCAGAAGAGCCCGGTCACCGACATCAACAACCTGCCGCAAGGCAAACAGCTGGTCGCTGTCATCGGTCTGGTGCTGGAAGATATGGGCAACATTGCGCCCAACGTCGGCAAGCTGCGCTTTGCCAAAGAGGTTGAATCTGCCCAGGCCACGGTGGATATGCTGCAAGCCAAGGGGATCCACCAGATCGTGGCGCTCACCCACATCGGCAACGAGCGGGATCTGGCGCTGGCCGCCAAGGTAAACGGCATTGATGCCATCGTCGGCGGTCACTCCCACAGCCTGCTCGGCGATTTTCGCAATATCGGCTGGGGCAACACCGGCGAATACGCCAAGCTGGTGACCAACCCGGACGGCATCGGCAAGACCTGCGTGGTGCAGGCTGGCTCCTACGCCCAGGCCATTGGTCTGGCTCAGGTGAGCTTTGATGGTCAGGGTCATGTGACCGACTGTCAGGGCCACAACAGCCTGCTGGCCAGCCGCGACTTTTTCGCCGATGCGGCGCGCAAGCAGCCCCTCGACGAAAACCGTAGCAAGGAGGCGAGCCAGTTCGTCGATAACCAGCCCAATCTGGTCACCGTGGATGAAGATCCCCGCCTGCGCGGCATCATCGACAGCCACTACAAACCGGCGCTGGAGAAAGCTTATGGCCCGGTGATCGGCACTATCCCCGAGCAGCTGCAAAATGCCCGTCGCCCCGGCGACAACGGCAGCGACAGCCACGGCTCAGATGTTGCACCGCTGGTTGCCGAAGGGGAGTTCTACTGGGCCAATACCCCGGCCGTTCAGGCCCTGACCGGTGGTCCGGTCGACTTCGCACTGGTAGCGGTAGGTGGCGTGCGCGCCGAGCTGCCGGCCGGCGAGTGGCGCGAGGGGGACAGCTCCCTCACCCTTCTGCCGTTCAAAAATCAGCTCGCGGTGCTGACCCTGACCGGCGCCGAGGTGCGTGCCCTGCTGACCGAAACCATCACCGCCACGCTGCCCGCCAGCGCCCATGCCGGCAAGTTCCCCTATGGTGGCCACCTGCGCTACACCTTCCAGGAGACCAGCGCAGGCAAAGCGGGCACACTGACCCGGTTGCAGCACAAGACGGCGAGCGGCGAGTGGCAGGATCTGGTGGATAGCCAGCGCTATCGCGTGGTGATGAACGCCTACAGCGCCAACGGCAACGACGGCTGGCAGGCGCTGGCCAATGCCCAGCGTCAGAAGAGTGAGCGGGTCGACATCGCCAGCGTAAAGGGCAAGCTGACCGCCTTCCCGGTGCTCAAAGTGGCACAAAATGGCGAGCTGCTCGGCGCCGTCTACGCCCCGGGCAAATCCCTCGACTGCAAGGCCGCCGGGGTCGATTGCGGTACCGATGCCGCCTCCTTCGTCGAGTATGTGCGCGATGCCCGCCCCACCCTGACCGCGCTGGATGAGGAAACTGTCACCCTGCTGCGCGCCAAATAACCGGGTCATCAGCAAATCGACAGAGAACGGGCCTCTCGCAAGAGGCCCGTTTGTCATCCATTGGCCGCCAAAATCGCTCAAATCCCGCCATAACATGCACATTGGTTGAGTGATCGCCACTCGGCGGCTAGAATATTGCGTCCTATTGCCCTGGGTAGTGTGCCCACGGCAGCTGCGAGTGAAGACATCAAGCGTGACAAGCCAAATCAAACTGATCGTCGGACTGGGCAATCCCGGCCCGGAATATGCCAAAACCCGCCACAATGCGGGCGCCTGGTATGTGGAGCAACTGGCCCGCTGGCACAATGTCAGCCTGCGCGAAGAGCCCAAGTTCTTCGGCCACACTGCCCGCATTCTGGTTGATGGGCAGGATGTGCGACTGCTCATCCCGAACACCTACATGAACCTCTCCGGCAAGGCGGTCGCCGCTCTGGCGCGTTTTTATCAGATTGAGCCGGAAGCGATTCTGGTGGCCCATGATGAACTGGATCTGCCCCCGGGCATCGCCAAGTTCAAGCAGGGTGGTGGTCACGGCGGCCATAACGGCCTCAAGGACATCATCGCCAAGATGGGCAACAACAATAACTTCTTCCGGCTGCGCCTCGGGATCGGCCATCCCGGAGCCAAGGAGCTGGTCGCCGGCTTCGTGCTGACCAAGGCGCCCAGCAGTGAACAGAACCTGATCGATGCCGCACTGGACGAGTCCCTGCGTGCTACCGACATTCTGTTCAAACAAGATATGACCAAGGCCATGAACCGGCTGCACAGCTTCAAGGCCGAATAAAGCATGACACGGGCCGCCTGAGGGCGAGCCTCACAGCATCCATCAAGTAAGGTAACAATCCATGGGTTTTAAATGCGGTATCGTGGGCCTGCCCAATGTAGGCAAATCCACCCTGTTCAACGCGCTGACCAAGGCCGGTATCGAAGCCGCCAACTTCCCGTTCTGCACCATCGAACCGAACACAGGTGTAGTACCGATGCCGGACCCGCGCCTCGACCAGCTGGCGGCCATCATCAATCCGCAGCGCGTTGTGCCTACCACCATGGAATTCGTCGACATCGCCGGTCTGGTAGCCGGAGCTTCCAAGGGTGAAGGTCTGGGCAACCAGTTCCTGGCCAACATCCGTGAAACCGAAGCGATCGGCCACGTAGTGCGCTGCTTCGACGACGAAAACATCATTCACGTTGCCGGCAAGGTCTCCCCGGCTGACGATATCGAAGTGATCAACACCGAGCTGGCCCTGTCGGACCTGGACGCCTGTGAGCGCGCCATTCACCGCCAGTCCAAGCGCGCCAAGGGCGGCGACAAGGATGCCAAGCTGGAAGTCGAAACCCTGGAGAAGATCAAGGTCGCGCTGGAAAACGGCCAGATGATCCGTGGCATGAAGCTGGACAAGGAAGAGCTGGCCGCGGTCAGCCACCTCAACTTCCTGACCCTCAAACCCACCATGTACATCGCCAACGTGGCGGAAGATGGTTTCGAGAACAACCCCTATCTGGACAAGGTGCGTGAGATCGCTGCTGCCGAGAACGCCGTTGTCGTAGTCGTCTGCTGCGCCATCGAAGCTGACATCGCCGAGCTGGACGACGAAGATCGCGCCGAGTTCATGGCCGACCTTGGCATCGAAGAGCCGGGTCTGAACCGTGTTATCCGCTCCGGCTACCAGCTGCTGAACCTGCAGACCTACTTCACCGCCGGCGTGAAAGAGGTGCGTGCATGGACCATTCCGGTTGGCGCCACTGCCCCGCAAGCGGCTGGCAAGATCCACACCGACTTCGAGAAGGGCTTCATCCGTGCCCAGACCATCGCCTTTGAAGACTTCATCACCTACAAGGGTGAGCAGGGCGCCAAAGAAGCGGGCAAGATGCGCGCCGAAGGCAAGGACTACATCGTCAAAGATGGCGACATCATGAACTTCCTGTTCAACGTCTAATCCTGTGCTGGCCGTAGTTTTCGGCCCGGAACGACAAAAAGCCCATCCGGCAACGGATGGGCTTTTTCTTTTGCGCATTGCAACGCGGCCTTGCCACTTTACACAAGGCCGTGGCTCAGAGCCGATTGCTAGAGCTTGACCATGATGTGGCGCGGTACCGTGTAATCCTCCAGCGCGTAGAGGGAGAGATCCTTGCCGTAACCGGACATCTTCATCCCGCCGTGAGGCATCTCGGTGGCCAGCATGAAGTGGGTGTTGATCCAGGTGCAGCCATACTGGAGTCCCGCCGCCACCTTGTGGGCCAGCCCCAGATCGCGGGTCCAGACCGAAGAGGCGAGGCCATAGTCGGAGTCGTTGGCCCACTGCACGACCTGCTCGGCATCGCTGAAACGGGTCACCGACACCACGGGGCCGAACACTTCGCGGCGCACGATCTCGTCCTCCTGACGGGCCCCCACGATCAGGGTCGGTTCGTAGAAGAAGCCGCTGCCGGGGCGCATCCGCCCGCCGGTAGTCACCTCCATATGGCCGCTGGTGACGGCCCGTTCGACAAAGCTCGCCACCCGATGGCGCTGGCGATCGGAGATAAGCGGCCCCATCTCGACCCCCTCTTCATGCTGGGTACCCACCTTGATGGAGGAGACGGCATCGGTCAGGGCGGCGACGAAGCGGTCGTGCAACTTGTTCTGCACATAGATGCGGCAGGCGGCGGTGCAATCCTGTCCGGCATTGTAGAAACCGAAGGTGCGGATGCCAGCCACCACCGCATCGAGATCCGCATCGTCAAAGATGATGACCGGCGCCTTGCCACCCAGTTCGAGATGGGTGCGCTTCATGGTGCGCGCCGCGCTCTGCAGGATCTTCTGACCGGTGGCGATATCGCCGGTGAGCGACACCATCCGCACCAGCGGATGCTCCACCATCGGGGCGCCCACACTCTCGCCACGGCCGCAGATGATGTTGATCACCCCGCGCGGGAAGATCTCGCTGGCAATCTCCGCCAGCAGCAGGGCGCTCAGCGGAGTCTGCTCCGATGGCTTGAGCACCACCGTATTGCCGGCCGCCAGCACGGGGGCAATCTTCCAGGCGGCCATCATCAGCGGATAGTTCCAGGGGGCGATGCTGCCCACCACCCCGATGGGGTCACGGCGGATCATGCTGGTGTGGCCGTCGAGGTATTCGCCTGCCAGCGGCCCGTGCAGACAGCGGGCGGCACCGGCAAAGAAGCGGAAGCAGTCGACTACCGCCGGCAGCTCGTCACCCAGCACGGCCGCATAGGGTTTGCCGCAGTTGAGGGACTCGATGGCGGCGAAGGCCTCGGCCCGCTCCTCGATGGCGGCGGCAAGGCGCAGCAGCAGGTTGCTGCGGGTCGCCGGCGTGGTGTGACGCCAGGTGCCAAAAGCGCGCTGGGCGGCGTTGACGGCGCGGCTCACCTGCTCGAAGGAGGCCTCCGGCAGCTGGACAATCAGCTCACCGGTCGCGGGGTTGAGTACCGGTTCGCTCGGGCCCTCCCCTGTTACAAACTGGCCGTCGATAAGTTGCTGGGTCGAAATGTTCATGAATAACCTTCCTTGGTAATTAGCGCACGGCGTCGTTGCCATCGCGGGTCAGGTAATAGGCAAGCAGGATCGGTACCGTGGTGACGGCGACGATGATAAGGGCAACCACGTTGGTGACCGGGCGGTCTCGTGGCCGGATCAGCTCCTGATACATCCAGATGGGCAGCGTGGTCTGCTGGCCGGCGGTAAAGGTGGTGACGATCACCTCGTCAAAGCTGAGGGCAAAGGCCAGCATGCCCCCCGCCAGCAGCGCAGTGGCGATGTTGGGCAGGATGACGTAACGCACGGTCTGGAAACCGTCGGCCCCGAGATCCATCGATGCCTCGATAAGCGAGCGGTTGGTACGGCGAAAACGGGCCAACGCATTGTTGTAGACCACCACCACGCAGAAGGTGGCGTGGCCGATGACGATGGTCCAGAAGCTGAAGGGGATCTCCAGCGCACCGTAGGCCGAACGCAGTGCCAGACCGGTCACTATCCCCGGCAGGGCGATAGGCAGGATCAGCATCAGCGAGACCATCTCCTGACCGAAGAAGCGGCTGCGGGCGATCGCGGCAGCGGCCAGCGTCCCCAACAGCAGGGCAACCAGAGTGGCAAGGCTCGCCACCTCCAGCGAAAGCTGGATGGCGCGCCAGACATCGGGCCGCTCGAAGGTCACCGCAACCCAGTGGAGGGTAAAGCCCGGCGGCGGGAACTGGTAGCTCTTGCTCTCGGTGGTGAAGGCATAGAGAAAGATAAAGAGGATCGGAAAGTGCAGGAAGGCGAGCCCGCCGTAAGCGGCCACCCGCAGGGTACGACCCGGTTGATCAAAGCGCATCGAAAGCCCCCAGACGTTTTGCCACCATCAGATAGACGGCGATGATGAGGATGGGCACCAGCGAGAAAGCCGCGGCGAAAGGCAGGTTGCCCGCCGTCCCCTGCTGCATGTAGACCACCTGACCGATGTAGAGGGTAGAGTTGCCGATAATGCCCGGGATGATGTAGTCGCCAAGGGTCAGCGAGAAGGTGAAGATGGAGCCGGCCACTACCCCCGGCAGCGCCAGCGGCAGCAGCAGGGTACGGAAGGTCTGCCCCGGAGTGGCCCCGAGATCGGCGCTCGCCTCGATGAGGGAGAGAGGGATCCGCTCCACGGCCGCCTGAATGGGCAGGATCATGAAGGGGAGCCAGACATAGACGAAGACGATAAAGGTGCCGATCCGTGAGAATGACAACGAGGGGCCGCCAATCTCCGGCAGACTGAGCAGTGCCTGCAACACCCCGTCCAGCCCCAGCTGACCCGCCAACCAGTTCACCGCCCCCTCCTTGGCGAGGATCAGCTTCCAGGCATAGACCCGCACCAGATAGCTCGACCAGAGCGGCAGCATGATGGCGATATAGAAAAAAGCCCGCTGCCGCCCTCTGGTGTAGCGCGCCATGTAATAGGCGATCGGAAAGGCGATCAGGGCGCAGGCCAGCGTGACCAGCAGAGACATGACCACGGTACGCAGGATCACATCCCGGTTTTCGGGGCGTGCCAGATCGATAAAGTTCTGCCAGGTGAACTCGTGGCGGATCTGGCCGCTGAACTCGTCGAGCCCGAAGAAAGAGTTGGAGAGCAGCATCAGCAGGGAGCCGGCATAGATAAGGCCAAGCCAGATGAGGGGGGGCCCGAGCAGGATCCCCAGCAGCAGACCGGATCGGCCATAAAGCAGGTTCGAGAGGCGCCGACGCAGCGGCGCACGGGGAAGCACGGTTGGCATGGTCAGACTCGCACTGTTCATGGGGTTGCTCCCAGAGCATGCACGGCGGGAGCCGCCCAGCTCAGCGAGACCCGCTCCCCGAGCGGCAGGCGCGCCTGTCCCTCGTTGGGGTGGTTGACGATGAGTTCGATATCACTGTCGATGCGCACCCGGTAGCGCACATAGGGGCCGAGATACTCCACCTCGCGCACCTCGCCTGACCAGCCGGGCACACCGGCCGTGGCGAGCCGGATCCGCTCCGGACGCACCATCACCTGACCGCTCTGGCCGGTGAGACGGCGGGCGGCTTCTCCTTCGAACAGGTTGACGCTGCCGACAAAGCGGGCCACGAAGGGGGTGGCTGGCGTGTCGTAGATGGTCTCTGGAGAGGCGACCTGCTCGATGCGACCCTGATTGAAGATGCAGATGCGATCGCTCATGGAGAGCGCCTCCTGCTGATCGTGGGTCACGAAGATAAAGGTGATGCCGAGCTGGCGCTGCAGCGCCTTGAGTTCAAGCTGCATCTGCTCGCGCAGCTTGAGATCGAGAGCGCCGAGCGGTTCATCCAGCAGCAGCACCCGCGGCTGATTGATGAGGGCCCGCGCGATGGCGATGCGCTGGCGCTGACCACCGGAGAGCTGACCCGGCCGGCGATCCCCCACCCCGGGCAGGCGTACCAGTTCGAGCATCTCGTCGGCGCGGCGGTGGCGGGTGGCCTTGTCGATCCCCTTGATCATCAGCCCGTAGGCGATGTTGTCCCGCACATTCATGTTGGGAAAGAGGGCGTAATCCTGAAAAACGGTATTGAGAGGGCGCTCGTAGGGTGGACGCGTCGAGCACTCCTCGCCAAAGAGGCGGATGGTGCCACCGGTCGGGTACTCGAACCCGGCCAGCATCCGCAGACAGGTGGTCTTGCCGGAACCGCTCGGCCCCAGCAAGGAGAAGAACTCCCCCGGCGCGATGGCCAGCGACACCTCGTCCACCGCCTTGACGGCGCCATAGTGACGGCTCACCCGTTCAAACTGAACTGCGTGCATGAATTGACTCCAGAGTGAGGGGCCGGCAAGCCGGCCCGGACGTGTCAGCGGCCGCCAAGAATGGCGATGTAATCGGAGACCCAGCGGTAGTAAGGGACGCAGGTACCCTGGCTCTTGCACTGGCTGACCGGGGTACGCCAGAAGTGCACCCGGGCGAAGTTGTCAGCCCCGTTGGTCTTGCATCCTTCGGCGCCGAGCAGGGCATTACCCTGACAAGCCGCAGGAACCACAGGCACGGAGCCAAACCAGGAGGCGAGATCCCCCTGCAGCTTGTTGTCGAGGGAGTGTTCGAGCCACTGATAGGCACAAACCGGGTGTTTGGCTTCGGCGTGCAGCATGGTGGTATCGGCCCAGCCGGTGACCCCCTCTTTGGGCACCACGGTGGCGACCGGCTGCTTGTCCGCGGCCAGGGTATTGGCCTGGAACGGCCAGGAACTCGACGCCACCACCCCTTCATTCTTGAAGTCGTCGATCTGCACGAAGGCATCGTGCCAGTAGCGACCGACCAGCTGCCGTTGCTGGCGCAGCAGCTCCAGCGCAGCCTTGTACTGATCCTCGTTCAGCTCATAGGGATCCTTGATCCCCAACTCCGGCTTGTGAGTCATCAGATAGAGAGCGGCATCGGCGATATAGATGGGGCCATCAAAGGCCTGAATGCGCCCCTTGTTGGGCTTGCCATCGGGCAGGGTCTGGGCTTCGAACACCACGGACCAGGAGTCGGGCGCCTTGGGGAATACCTTGGTGTTGTACATCAGGACGTTGGAGCCCCACTGGTAGGGCACGCCGTAGTGCTTGCCATTCACCGTGTGCCAGGGGGCATTTTGCAGACGGGGATCCACCTTGCTCCAGCTGGGGATGCGCGACAGATCGAGGGGTTGTACCTTGCCACCGGCGATGAGACGCAGACTGGCATCTCCGGAGGCGGTCACCAGATCGAAGCCCCCTTCATTCATCAGGGCGACCATCTCGTCCGATGTAGCGGCGGTCTTGACCGTCACCTTGCAGCCGGTAGCCTGCTCGAAACCGGTCACCCAGTCGTAGTTCTTGTCGGTTTCGCCCCGCTCCACGTAGCCGGCCCAGGCGACGATGTCGACCTGTCCCTCCCCTTTCTGCGCTGCGTGCAGCGGCAGGGACGACGCCAGCAATCCGAGACAGAGTGCAGTCAGTCTCATGGTGATCTCCTTCTCCAGTAGTAAATTAACATCCTGTTAACGCTTGAGTGAGCGTAGGGGAAGGAGAGAGCAATGAGAATTTCAATTTTCAGGGGCCAAGCTATCGGGAAAAGTGATACCGATGTCGTATGAACCCTATCTGGTCGGCCCGAGCCGGGCGCGCAGCCGCCCTTGCTCCTTGGCTATTTCAATAAACTCGCGCGCCGCCCACGGCAGACGCGAGCCACGTCGCCACACCAGTCCGATATCGATGGCGGGGATCGGCTCCTTGATCTCCCGCGCCTCCACCCGCTCCTGCTCCAGCGACCAGGGGCGATAGGCAAAATCCGGCAGCAGGGCCAGACCAAGATGGCTGGTCACCAGACTGCGCACCGCCTCCACCGAACCGGTGCGCAGCACGATGCGCGGCCGCAGGCCATAACGACGCAGTCCAGCCTGAATCACCTGCTCCATCTGGTCGGCGGTGAGGGCGATGAGCGGCTCGTTGGCCAGCTCGGTCAACGAGATAGAGGGCTGGGCGCAGAGAGGATGGTTGACCGGCAGCCATAACCGCAGCGGTGAGCGAGTCAGCAGCTCGGTATCGAATGCCTCGTGGCGGATGGTGCGGTTGGTCATCAAGAGCCCCACATCGATCTCGCCATTGACCAGCTGGTGTTCAAGAAACGCCTGCTCATCCTCTTTCACTTCGATATGCACAGCCGGAAAGAGGCGGCGAAAGCGGCCGAGGGCATCGGAGAGGTAGTAACCCGCCACCAGACTGGTGACACCTATGGTGAGACTACCCTCCTCTTCCCGTGCGGTTCCTTTCAGGGAGTGGGCCGCATCGCTCATGGCACCGAGGATGCGCCGGGCATGGAGCAGAAACTGGTGGCCCTGAGGGGTGAGCGTAACCCCGCGCGGGCCACGCTCGAACAGGGTGGCGCCCACCCCCTCCTCCAGCTCGCGAATGGCGCCGGTGACGGCGGACTGGGAGATGTGCAGCTCCTGGGCTGCACGGCTGACCGACAGACTATCGGCAACGGCCACGAAATAGCGGATCTGGCGAAAAGTGAAGTTCATCGGGCGTCCTTGCCTTTGGTGACTCTGCCAAGCTTACCGACTTGACCGGGTTGCGTCAGGGGAAAGAGGGGTGAGACCGCTCGCAAAAATGACGTTAACTCCCGACTTGTCGGCCAGAACCCCTTATATAGAACTCAAATGAAAACAACCCATATTGCCATCGGGGAGCGCGGCTACGCTGGCAGCAATCAAAAGCGCAAAAAGCGCCTTTGGAAAGCCAATGGCATGCCAAAAATCTCCCTGTTGACCCGTTTGTAGCGGCAAATCCCCACAAGACAACGCTGCCGTGAGTGACCATCGAATAAGATATTGATTTAAAAAGTAGCAACTGGACGACATAGAAAGGAGCCAAACACTCTTCTCTCCCAGTGGCAGCCCCCTTTCCTCTCCTCTCTCCCCTATGACAAGGCAACCCTCACGAGCCTCCCTCTTTATCTTTTGCCGTTACACCAAAGCAGGAGATGACGTAAAAAAATGCAGATTGTTGGGCTTTTGCGCAACAGAGACCAATAACTGGCCAAACGCACTCAAATTGAGTTTTTCTGGCAAAAAAATGGTTGACGCCCCAGAGCCAGATACGCATAATTCGGCCCGCACGGTGACGAGGTAACGACTCACCGGAAGCAAGGTTGGCTATGTAGCTCAGTTGGTTAGAGCATCGCACTCATAATGCGGGGGTCACAGGTTCGAATCCCGTCATAGCCACCATCCTTAGTTGGGGCATCGCCAAGCGGTAAGGCAGCGGGTTTTGATCTCGCCATACCTAGGTTCGAATCCTAGTGCCCCAGCCATTTTTTAAAGGTGTTTGATAGTTTCTGTCAGGCATCACTGTTGGGGCATCGCCAAGCGGTAAGGCAGCGGGTTTTGATCTCGCCATACCTAGGTTCGAATCCTAGTGCCCCAGCCATTTTTAAAATGGTGTTTGATGGTTTCTGTCAGGCATCACTGTTGGGGCATCGCCAAGCGGTAAGGCAGCGGGTTTTGATCTCGCCATACCTAGGTTCGAATCCTAGTGCCCCAGCCATTTTTAAAATGGTGTTTGATGGTTTCTGTCAGGCATCACTGTTGGGGCATCGCCAAGCGGTAAGGCAGCGGGTTTTGATCTCGCCATACCTAGGTTCGAATCCTAGTGCCCCAGCCATTTTTTAAAGGTGTTTGATAGTTTCTGTCAGGCATCACTGTTGGGGCATCGCCAAGCGGTAAGGCAGCGGGTTTTGATCTCGCCATACCTAGGTTCGAATCCTAGTGCCCCAGCCATTATTCTGTTCTCTTCCACCTTGTGGTTGATAATAAACGGCTATGTAGCTCAGTTGGTTAGAGCATCGCACTCATAATGCGGGGGTCACAGGTTCGAATCCCGTCATAGCCACCATTTTTGAAAAACGTTTCTTCAATCATCTGATTGCAAAGAACACTGTTGGGGCATCGCCAAGCGGTAAGGCAGCGGGTTTTGATCTCGCCATACCTAGGTTCGAATCCTAGTGCCCCAGCCATTATTCTGTTCTCTTCCACCTTGTGGTTGATAATAAACGGCTATGTAGCTCAGTTGGTTAGAGCATCGCACTCATAATGCGGGGGTCACAGGTTCGAATCCCGTCATAGCCACCATTTTTGAAAAACGTTTCTTCAATCATCTGATTGCAAAGAACACTGTTGGGGCATCGCCAAGCGGTAAGGCAGCGGGTTTTGATCTCGCCATACCTAGGTTCGAATCCTAGTGCCCCAGCCATTATTCTGTTCTCTTCCACCTAGTGGTAGATAACAAAGGCTATGTAGCTCAGTTGGTTAGAGCATCGCACTCATAATGCGGGGGTCACAGGTTCGAATCCCGTCATAGCCACCATCAATTTGCGGAAGTGGCGAAATTGGTAGACGCACCAGATTTAGGTTCTGGCGCCCTAGGCGTGAGAGTTCGAGTCTCTCCTTCCGCACCATTGAACGAAGTACCAAACAGACCAGCTTTATGCTGGTTTTTTTGTATCTGAAATTTGCCTCTTTTTGCCCACTTTCCTGCGGCTCCCCCTTCCCGATCTTCTCGATACGGCTTTCACTCGCCCACAAAAAAGCGGCCCGCAGGCCGCCAGATAAACACCTATTTGCCTCAAATGGTCAGAACGGGAAGAACCAGGGAATGGCTACCACGCTCACCGCCATTACCAGCAGGGTAAAGGGCACGCCGATACGGATAAAATCGGCAAACTTGTAGTTGCCCGGCCCCAATACCAGGGTATTCACTGGTGACGAGACCGGCGTCATAAAGGCAGCCGAGGCGGCGATGGCGATGGTCATGGCAAACGGATAGGGCGAGACTCCCATCTGCTGCGCCGTGCCCAAGGCAATCGGCGCCATCAATACCGCCGTCGCCGTGTTGGAGATGAACAAACCGATCACGGCGCAGAGGGCAAACAGGCTGGCCAGCATCACTCGCGGCCCCATCTCTCCCACTGCGCTCATCAATCCGCCCACGATAAGATCCACCCCGCCGGTTTTTTGCAGCGCCAGCGCGAAGGGCAACATACCGACAATCAGGATCAGGGTCGGCCAGTGGATCGACTTGTAGGCGCTCTCCATGTCGATGCAGCGAAACTTGCCCATCAGCAGACAGGCGATCAGCGCGGCAATGACGTTGGGCACCGGGTCGGTCACCATCAGCAGGATCATCACCCCGAGGCAGATAAGGGCGTGAATGGCCTGACTGCGCGCCGGCGCCATCTCGTCTACCTCGGCCGGCAGCCCCATCAGCAGAAAGTCACGGCTGTGGGTTTGCAGCAGCCGGATATGACTCCAGTTGCCCACCACCAGCAGGGTATCCCCCATCTGCAGCGGCTCATCCACCAGCTTGCCACCCATCGTCTCGCCATCCCGGCGCAGCCCCACCACGCTCAAACCGTAGCTGGAGCGGAAGGTCACCTCGCGCACGGTTTTACCAAGCAGGCTCGACTCGGGAATAAGCGACACCTCGGCCATCCCCACCTCCCGCGCCTGATCGGAGAAGTACTCGCCGCGCAGAATCATCGGTTCGAGCCGCGCCTCGCTGCAAAACTCGCGAATGTCGATCTCGGGATCGGACATGTCGATCAGCAGCACATCCCTGGCCTGAAATTCACTGATCCCCGAGACCGGCACCATCACCCGGCGAAACTTGCGCCAGCGCTCTACCCCGATGACGTGGGCGCCATAGCGGGCGCGCAGTTGCAGCTCATCCAGGGTATGGCCAATCAGCGGTGAATCGGGGCGTAGCGCCAACCGGCGAGCCCGGCCGGTAAGACGATAGTCGCGGATAAGGTCGCGAAAGGTGCGGCGTCCGCTCTGCTTGCCTTTGCCCTCTTCCCCCTCGCCCACCAGGGAGCCGCGTACCAGCAGCATGTAGACAATCCCGCACAGCAGGATCAGGGCACCGAGCGGTGTGAAGCTGAAAAAGGTGAAACCATGAATGCCATGGCGCATCAGTTCACTGTTGACCACCATGTTGGGGGGGGTAGCCACCAGCGTCATCATGCCGCTGATCAGCCCAGCAAAACCGAGGGGCATCATCAGGCGACCAGCCGGGATCCCCATCCGGTTCGCCACGCTCAACACCACCGGGATGAAAATGGCCACCACCCCGGTGCTGCTCATCACAGCCCCCAGCGTCGCCACCGCAACCATCAGCAACACCAGCAGCTTGGTCTCGCTGCTGCCCGCCACCTTCACCAGCGCATCCCCCACCTGATAGGCGATACCGGTGCGCACCAACCCATCCCCGACCACGAACAGGGCGGCAATCAGAATAACGTTGGGATCGCTGAAACCCGCCAGCGCCTCCGGCAGAGTGAGGGTGCCGCTCAGCACAAAGAGAATGATGATCAACAGGGCGACCACGTCCATCCGGACTTTATTGGTCATGAAGAGATAGATGGCACCCGCCAGCAGAGAGAGCACCCAGACAAGCTCGGAATTCAATGAAACCTCCTTTTACAACACGATTCTCCTCCCGGAGAGTGGACTCTATCAGACCACAGCCATGAGGCTATGGTCTTGTTACATATCAATAAAGTCCGGCCAGCTATCGCACCATAACCCATCAGCGCTTGAATAGACGGTCATCGGATTGGATTTCTTTGATGTGTGCCAAGCACAGGGGGGACAAAAGTCCTGCCCGGCAGCTGCCGCACCACCTAGAATGGCACCCTCGCACTACCTCCATGCCAAGGATCAGAAAATGAGCATATTCGAGCTGTTCAGCATCAATAACACCCTAGTGACCATACCGCTGGGCGGCGGCTACGCCATGTCGTGGATTGAAGCCATCGGTACCCTGTTCGGCCTGGCCTGCATCTGGTTCGCCAGTCAGGAGAAGACCATCAACTACCTGTTCGGTCTTATCAACGTCACCCTGTTTGCCATCATCTTCTTCCAGATCCAGCTCTACGGGCTGTTGCTGCTGCAGCTGTTCTTCTTCTGCGCCAACGTCTATGGCTGGTACGCCTGGACCCGCCCCGCCAACGATCAGGGGGACTCCCTGCAGATCCGCTGGCTCAGCAAATCCAAGCTCATCGTCACTGCCGTGGTGAGCGTGCTGGCCATCGCCCTGCTGACCCGCTATATCGACCCGGTATTCGCGGCGCTGGCGCGCACCTCGGTCGCGTTGCTCAACCTGTTTGGTGCCGGACTCGCCACTCCCGAGCCCTCCCCCGATGCCTTCCCGTTCTGGGATGCCACCATGACAGTGCTCTCGGTGGTCGCCCAGATCCTGATGACCCGCAAATACGTGGAGAACTGGATCCTCTGGGTGGTTATCAACATCATCAGCATCGGTATCTATGCGGCGCAGGGTGTCTACGCCATGTCGCTCGAATACCTGATCCTGCTCTTTATCGCCGCCAACGGCACCCGCCTCTGGGTGATTGCCGCCAAGCGCCAGCCACTGGGGGTATAAGCCATGACGCTGCTACCCCATCTCCAGTGCCGCCCCGACCAGATTGCCGAGCGGGTGGTGCTGTGCGGCGACCCGGCCCGGGTTGATCGCATCGCCAGCCAGCTCGACGAGTGCGAAGTGCTGGGCCAGCACCGGGAGTTTCGTCTCATCAACGGCCGTTATCAGGGAGTGCCGATCACGGTTTGCAGCACCGGCATCGGCGGTGCCTCGGCCATCATAGCGCTGGAGGAGCTGGTGCAGGCGGGGGCCCGCTCACTTATTCGGGTCGGCTCGGCCGGCGCCCTGCAGCACGACATCGGTCTTGGCGACCTTATCGTGGTGGAAGGGGCGGTACGCAATGATGGGGCCTCGCAGGCCTATCTGCCTGCCGAGTACCCCGCCTGCGCCGACATCTGGCTGCAGGCTGCCCTGCTCAATCAGGTGGCGGCCAGCGGCCAGCCTCATTGGCACGGGCTGGTGCGCTCCCACGACAGCTTCTATCGGGATGACGAGCAGGAGGTATGCCGCTACTGGCATGCCCGTGGTGTGCTGGGCGCAGACATGGAGACCGCATCCCTGCTGACCGTGGGGCGTCTGCGCAAGGTGCGGGTTGCCGCCGTGCTCTGCAACGTGGTGCTGTTCGAGCAGGATGTGCAAGATGGGGTCAATGAGTACGCCAACGCCGAGCAGGCCATGATGAACGGCGAGCGAAACGCCATCGCCGCCGCCCTCCACGCCCTGGTGCAATAACCCGCAAACCGTTAATCACGGCACATTCGACAGGAGGCGGGCTGGTATCCGGCCCGCGCTCTTGCTAGCCTCATGGCCCTCGTCATCGGTGCGACAGGTACGTCATGCAGCAACAGCCCTATCCCCTCGGCCGTTTTCACGCCGAACTCGCCAAACTGGAACCCCGCTTTGCCGCGGCGCTGGAAGCGTGCACCCTGTTTCTGCGTCGCTACCTGCCGGGCGAATCCATCATGCGGCAGGGGGAGCTGAGCGAACAGCTCTATCTGGTGGGCGCAGGGCGGGTCTCCCTCAATAGCGCCGTCCACTCGGGCCGCATCTTCCAGCTTGGCGAGATTGAGTGTCACAGCCAGATCTTCGGCGAAATGGAGTTCTTCAGCGCCACCCCGGTGCAGTGGAACGTGGTGGCCGAGACCGAACTGGATGCCCGGGTCATCTGTGCTCACAAACTGGCCCAGCGCCTGCTGACCGAGCCCGAGCTGACCCTCTTCTTCGCCGCGGCGCTTGCCAGCGACTATCTCGATACCCTGGAGATCACCACCAGCCGACTGCTCCACCCCATCGCCTACAACATCGCCTACGAGTTGTGGCGAGAACGCCAGCGCACCCCCATGCTGGGGTCACGCAAGCGGGCCCACGAGGCAGCACGCTTCGGCACCACAGAGCGGGTCTACCGCCGCGCCCTCAAGGAGCTGGTTGAACAGGGCATAGTTGCCGACGGCAACGACGGCCCCGTTATCGCCGATCTGGCCAGGCTGCGCGCCTATCTCGACCTTTGATTTCCATTTATCCCATTTCGATTCACCCTGTCAGGAGTCACCATGTCTACTCACACCTATCCAGAGTTCACCTTCTTCAGCCGCTTCGTTGCCGACATTCAGGCGGGCCGCAAGACCATCACCATCCGCGACGAGAGCGAGGCCAACTGGCAGCCCGGCCAGCGGCTGGCGCTGTTCACCAACCCGGAACACCAGCCCTTCGGCACCATCGAGGTGCTCTCCGTCAATGCTGTAGCCTTCGATGAACTGAACGACGAGCACGCCCGTCAGGAGAACATGACCCTCCCCGAGCTCAAACAGGTGATCCGCGATATCTACCCCGACCTGCCTCCGCTCTATGTGATTGAATTCCAGCTGCTTGAAGTCTGATTTTGTGAGCTGCCTCAGCTAACGCCGGTTGCGCTCTCTGGCTAAAAGCGCAAAATAACTGTTTTTATATACAGTTGCTGGTGAATTATGGATACACAACTTGAACCGGCCATTGCGGCCATGGTGGCAGAGTTCATCGCTGCAGGCCGCCCCAAGGCGAGCAGCCTGAGCTGGCAGAAGCGGCGTGAAGGCTATCTTGCTTCAGCCATATTGAGTGGTGAACGGGAAGAGGTTGGCGTTGTCGAAGAGTGGCAAAACGGCCATTATTCCGTTCGCCTCTATCAGCCAGCGTCCACCTCAAGTGCAAGCCATCCGGCCCTGATCTACTTTCATGGCGGCTGTTTTGTCAGCGGCGAGTTCGACACTCACGATCGCCAGATGCGGATGCTGTGCAATCGCGCCGAGGCACTGGTGTTCGCGGTACATACCCGCCTTGCCCCTGAACACACCTATCCTGCAGCACACGACGACGCACTGGCTGCTACGCTCGCCATCATGGCCGATGTGGAGAAATGGCATGGGGATCCGGCGCGGGTTGTCCTTGCGGGCGACAGTGCCGGCGGCCACCTAGCCCTGATCACCACCTTGCGACTCAAGGAGCGAGGCGCCCCCTTGCCTGCTGCCCAACTGCTCATCTATCCGATGCTCGATGCAACGGGCGACAGTGACAGCTATCGGCAGCTAGGGGATGACTACCTCATCACCCGCGACATGCTGTTAAGCGGTTTTCACGCCTATCTGGGGGAGCAGCCCGTCACTCACCCCGAAGCAAGTCCGCTCCATCATCCAGCCCTGTCAGGATTACCGCCGACCCATATCGTAACGGCGGAATATGATCCGCTGCGCGATGAGGGGGAAGCCTTCTATCGCAAACTGCTGCAAGCCGGTGTCACGGCTACCTGTCAGCGGCAACTGGGTGTTATACACGGCTTCTTCCAACTGGCCGGAGTCAGCCCCGCTGCGCGTCAGCTCATTGAACAGCTCTCACTGCTTATCAGGAGACTCTGATTTGGCCTTTGCCGAGCGATGTGTTAATAGTGTCCTCTTTTGAATCAGGGAGGTGACCCGAGTGTTTGAGATAGCGAGCCTGAGAGAAGGGATGATGCACGGGGTCGAGCTGTTCCAGCTGCTGCTGGAGATCATCTCCATCGCCTGTGTGGTAATAGGGCTTGGCAAGACCCTCTGGCTGGCGGCACGGATGGAGGATCACGAACCGGGCTTTCCGCGCATTCGCCTCTGTTTTGGCAGCTGGCTCATTCTGGCGCTGGAGTTCCAGCTCGCCGCTGACATCCTGGCCACCACGGTCGCGCCAAGCAAGGAGGAGCTGATCCGCCTTGCCATCATCGCGGTGATCCGCACCTTCCTGAACTACTTCCTCGGCAAGGAGCTGGAAGCCCAGACCGAACGCCAGCAGGAGCAGCGCAGCGAGCAGGCCAAGGCTGCTCAATAACCAGTATTCCTGCATAGCATCAACGCTGAGTGCCGTGCCATCCCGACCACTACCGTGGCTTGGGATGGCACCTTTGTGACCCTTCCCGCACTTTTGGCAATCAGCCAACTATGGAACCCTTTTCAAGGTTTCCCCTGCCCTGTCGAGTACCCGTTCATCTGCGTAAGATAGAAAATCTTCTCCCCTAACCGGCCAAGCTGATGAATACGCACTCCCTTCACACGCCCGATATCGACCTCGATAGCTGCGTCATCTACCAGATCTACCCCATGAGTTTTCAGGACAGCGATGGCGACGGCATGGGCGATATCAACGGCATCCGTCAGCGCCTCGACTATCTGGCCACCCTCGGGGTCGATATGCTCTGGCTCACCCCCATCTATCGCTCCCCCAAACGGGACAACGGCTACGATGTGGCGGACTACCGTGCCATCGACCCCGCCTTCGGCACCCTGACCGATATGGAGCTGCTGATAGCCGAAGCGGCCGCTCACGGCATCGGCATCATGATGGATATCGTCGCCAACCACACCTCCACCGAGCACGAGTGGTTTGTGCAGGCACTGGCCGGCGATCCCCGTTATCAGGGTTATTACATATTCCGGGATCAAGCCTTTGTCGATGCTCACCCCATTACCTCGATTTTTGGCGGCAGCGGCTGGCAGTACGTGCCAGCGCTTGATCGCTACTACCTGCACAACTTTGATGCGAGTCAGGCCGATCTGGACTGGGACAACCCGGCGGTGCGGGCCGAAATGGCAGAGGTGATCAACTTCTGGCTGGGCAAAGGGATCAAGGGATTTCGCTTCGATGTGATCGACATGGTGAGCAAGGAGTGGGACCGGCTTGCCATGAGCAATGGCCCGCGCCTGCACGACTATATCCGCGAGCTCAATGCCGCGAGCTTCGGCGGCAAGGGGATCATTACGGTGGGGGAGACCTGGGGGGCCGATCTCGCCCATATGCAGCGCTACTCCAGTACGGATGGCAGCGAGTTCAGCATGGTGTTCAACTTCGAGCATCTGGGACTGGGCAGTGACAAGTGGTCATCCCGCTTTGATCCCCTCGCCTTCAAACGGGCCATGGCCCGCCACCAGCAAGGGCTACATGGGCAGGGCTGGAACAGCCTGTTTCTCGGCAACCACGACCTGCCTCGCGCCGTCTCCCGCTTTGGCGACGACAGGCCAGAGTGGCGGGAAACCAGCGCCAGGCTGTGGGCCATGGCGCTGCACCTGATGCAGGGCACCCCCTTCATCTATCAGGGGGAGGAGCTCGCCATGACCAACCGCCACTGGCAGCCGGACGAGCTGCGCGATGTGGAGGCGATCAACTACCGCGCCAGCCACTCAGGGCTGGCTCCTGCCGAGCTGAGTCGGCGGCTCGATGCCATAGGCCGCGATAACGCCCGTACCCCGATGCAGTGGGACGCCGGCCCCCACGCCGGATTCAGTACGGCCACGCCCTGGATTGCCCTCAACGCCAATCACGTCGAGATAAATGCCGCCGAGCAGCTGGCCCGTCCCGACTCGCCGTTTCACTGCTATCGCCAGCTCATCGCCCTGCGCAAGGCTCACCCTGTCATTCGCCACGGCAATTTCGATCTGCTGGATGGGGGTGACCCAGATCGTATCGGCTATCGCCGCCACTGGCAGGATCCGGCCAGCGGAGAGCGGCACACCCTGCTGCTACTCGCCAATCTCACGGCGACCCCCTTGCCAATGCCCCACTTCGACAAGGTGGCAGACGGAATGCGGTTGCTGCTGGCCAATTACCCTGGCGAACCGATGCAGCTCTTCGCCCCTTATCAGTGCGCCATCTGGCTGCAAGTGGATCAGGGTTAACCCAGTGCTGACGGGCCATGTCAATGGCCCGTCAGCCACCTCCCGTAGGGTACCAGCAGAAAATCACGTCCCCACGCCGCGGGATTAAATTAACCACTATTACTGACTTATTAATTGATTATTTATCCCGTTTGATACGCTCTCATTGCCCCTCTTACTATGCCTGCGACCTATCCATTGCCGATGCAACTATCGGCCTTCAAACTGGCATAGCAAAGTGGAAAACACATGATCACCACAGACGGGAATAACGCAGTCGCCTCGGTGGCGTACCGCACCAGCGAAGTCATCGCCATCTACCCCATCACCCCCAGCTCGGCCATGGCTGAGCAGTCGTCGGCCTGGTCGAGCGAACGGGGCAAGAACCTGTGGGGGGATGTCCCCCGGGTTGTCGAGATGCAATCGGAAGGGGGCGCCATCGCCGCCGTCCACGGCGCCCTGCAGACCGGCGCGCTGGCGACCTCGTTTACCTCGTCGCAGGGGTTGCTGCTGATGATCCCCAACCTCTACAAGCTGGCGGGTCAGCTTATCCCCTTTGTGCTGCATGTGGCGGCGCGTACCGTGGCGACCCACGCCCTATCGATCTTTGGCGATCACTCGGACGTGATGGCGGTGCGCCAGACCGGCTGTGCCATGCTCTGTGCCAGCAATGTGCAGGAGGCGCAGGATTTCGCCCTGATCTCCCAGATAGCGAGCCTCAACAGCCGCCTCCCCTTTATCCACTTCTTCGACGGCTTTCGTACCTCTCACGAGATCGCCAAGATAGCGCCGCTCGCTGATGACACCCTGCGCGCCCTGCTGCCCGCAGATGCCATCCGTGCTCATCGTGACCGGGCGCTCACCCCCGACAAACCGGTCATTCGCGGCACCGCGGCCAACCCGGACACCTATTTCCAGTGCCGGGAGGCGAGCAACCCCTGGTATGACGCTGCCTATGGTCATGTGAGCGAGGCGATGCAGGCTTTTGGCAAACAGACCGGCCGCCACTACCGGCCGTTTGAATACGTCGGCCACCCGCAGGCGGAGCGGATTATGGTGCTGATGGGCTCAGCCATCGGCACCTGTGAAGAGGTGATCGATCGCCTGCTGGCCCAAGGGGAGAAGGTGGGGCTGGTGAAGGTGCGGCTGTTCCGTCCCTTCTCGGCCGAGCACCTGTTGGCCGCGATTCCCGAGAGTGCCCGCACCATCGCCGTACTGGATCGCACCAAGGAGCCGGGCGCACAGGCCGAGCCCCTCTATCTCGACGTGATGACGGCGCTGGCCGAAGCAGTCAGCCGGGGCGAGCGGGCAAGCCTGCCGCGGGTGATCGGCGGTCGCTATGGCCTCTCCTCCAAAGAGTTCGGCCCCGCCTGCGCGCTGGCGGTGTTTGCCGAACTGGCACAGGAGAACCCGCGTCCGCGCTTTACCGTCGGCATCTTCGATGACATCACAGGTCTCTCGCTGCCGCTGGCCGCGCTGGATTCGCAAAGCCCCATCCACAACCAGCAACACAAGCTGGAGGCACTCTTCTACGGCCTTGGCAGCGATGGCACCGTCTCGGCGGCCAAGAACAGCATCAAGATCCTCGGCAACCACACCGACCTCTATCCGCAGGGCTATTTCGTCTACGACTCCAAGAAGGCGGGCGGCCTCACCGTCTCTCACCTGCGGGTGGGCGAGCGGCCGCTGCAATCGGCCTATCTGGTGGAAGAGGCGGACTTTATCGGCTGCCATCAGTGGCAGTTTGTCGACAAGTACCGGATGGCGGAGCGCTTGAAGGCGGGTGGCATCTTCCTGCTCAACACCCCTTACAGCGAAGCGGAGATCTGGCAACGCCTCCCCAGCGAGGTGCAGCATGCCCTGCGCGAGAAAGAGGCGCGCTTCTACATCATCAACGCCGCCAAAATTGCCCGCGACTGCCAGCTCGGTAACCGCATCAATACCGTGATGCAGATGGCCTTCTTCCAGCTCAGCGCCATCATTCCCCCCGCAGAGGCGACCAGCCTGCTGAAGCAGGCCATCGCCACCAGCTATGGCAGCAAGGGACAAGCGCTGGTCGAACGCAACTGGCAGGCACTGGAGGCAACCTGCGCCGCCCTGACCCGGGTGCCACTTGGCGAGCTGGATCCCGCCAGCCGCCCGCGCCCACCGGTGGTTTCGGCCAAGGCCCCCGATTTTGTCCAGACCGTCACCGCCGCCATGCTGGCGGGGCTGGGTGACAGCCTGCCGGTCTCCGCCTTCCCGCCGGATGGCACCTGGCCGGTCGGCACCACCCGCTGGGAGAAGCGCAACATCGCCAAGGAGATCCCCATCTGGGAGGCGGAGCTCTGCACCCAGTGCAACTACTGCGTCGCCGCCTGTCCCCACTCGGCCATTCGCGCCAAGGTGGTAGAACCGGATGCGCTGGCCGCGGCTCCCGCAACTCTGGATGCGCTGGATGTGAAATCCCGTGACATGCGCGGCCAGCAGTACGTACTGCAGGTGGCGCCGGAGGATTGCACCGGCTGCAACCTCTGCGTCGAGGTGTGCCCGGCCAAGGATCGCAGCAACCCGGATCGCAAGGCGATCAATATGGCTTCACGCCTTGATCACCTCGACGAGCAGAAGGCCAACTACGACTTCTTCCTCAACCTGCCAGAGCGCAGCGCCGAGCAGCTGGAGCGCATCGACATCCGCACCTCCCAGCTCATCTCGCCGCTGTTTGAATACTCGGGCGCCTGCTCCGGTTGTGGCGAGACTCCCTATATCAAGCTGCTGACCCAGCTATATGGCGATCGGCTGCTGATTGCCAACGCCACCGGCTGCTCGTCCATTTATGGCGGCAACCTGCCTACCACCCCTTACACCACCAACGCCGAGGGGCGCGGGCCGGCCTGGGCCAACTCGCTGTTTGAAGACAACGCCGAGTTCGGACTGGGCTTCCGCCTCACCGTCGATCAGCACAGGGAGCGGGTGCGCCGTCTGCTGGCGAGCCTGGGCGACACCATTCCGGCAGCGCTGCGCGAGACGCTCGGCGATACCACCCTGCCGGTTTCCGAGCAGCGGGCCCATATCCAGCAGTTGCGAGTGCTTCTGCAGGAGAGCCCGATCCCGGCAGCCCAAGAGCTGGCTCGCGATGCGGACTATCTGGTGGAAAAATCGGTTTGGCTCATCGGCGGCGATGGCTGGGCCTACGACATCGGCTTTGGCGGACTCGACCATGTGCTGAGTCTGGGGGAGAACATCAATGTGCTGGTGCTCGATACCCAGTGCTACTCCAACACCGGCGGCCAGCAGTCGAAGGCGACGCCACTCGGTGCCATCACCAAGTTTGGCGAGCAGGGCAAACGCAAGGCACGCAAGGATCTCGGGGCCAGCGTGATGATGTATGGTCACGTCTATGTGGCGCAGATCTCCCTCGGCGCCCAGATGAACCAGACAGTGAAGGCAATTCAGGAGGCGGAAGCCTACCCGGGCCCCTCGCTCATCATCGCCTACAGCCCCTGCGAGGAGCATGGCTACGACATGGCCCAGAGCCACGAGCAGATGAAGCAGCTTACCGCCACCGGTTTCTGGCCCCTCTACCGCTTCGATCCGCGCCGCGCTGACGAGGGTAAATTGCCGCTGGCGCTCGACTCGCGGGCCCCCAATGCCTCGCTGGCCGAGACCTTGCGCCATGAGCCCCGCTTCCAGCGGCTGGAGCGCCAGCTGCCGGAGGTGGCCAGCCAGCTCTATCAAGAGGCGGAGCAGGAGGCCAATCGCCGCTTCGCCTGGCTGAGCCAGCTGGCGGGCAAGGAGGGTCCGGTGCAGGAGTAAGCCACGTATGGCTTGATGGCAGCAGCCACTCTATTCGCCAAATAACAATCAGGGCTCCCCGCGGGGAGCCCTGATGCTATCTATGGTGAGCCAATGTCGGCGCAGGCCTGATCAGGCACTGATGGAGGCCAGCTCGTGGCGCTTCAACGCCAGCAATGTGATGAGCAGCGCCAGCGTGGCGATCAGTGCCATGCCAATATAGGTCGCGCTGAAGCCCGGGGCCAGCAGATCGGGGGCGAGCCGGCTCAGATCGCCATCACTACCGGCTGGCAGGCGGAAGTGAAACAGCATGGAGCAGATGGCCACGCCGACGGCACCGCCGAGCTCCCGCCCGAAGTTGAACAGCGACATGCCGATGCCGCGATCCTGCCGTGGCAGGGCATTTTGCACTACTACCGAGAGTGCGGGCAGCACCAGACCCAGACCGATACCGGCAAACCCGAGCGCCAGTCTGACCCAGGCATCGAAGTGGATCTGCCACAGCGCCACCGCCGCGAGGCCAAAGCCCACCGCGACAAAGCTCTTGTAGTGGCCGGTACGGCCAATCAGCTTGCCGCCGACAAAGGCGCCGGCAGTGATGCAAATCATGAAGATAACCATGATTGTGCCGCTCTCGCTGGCGCTCATCCCCTTTTGCCACTGCATCTGCAACGGCAGATAGACCAGCACGGCAAACATCAGCAACTGGGAGAGCATCACCAGCAGCACGCTCACCAGATAGCCGGGTAACCGGGCCAGATGGGCAGGCAATATGGGGTCGTGGGCACGCCGCTCAATCAGAATCAGCAGCAGCAATGCAACGCCCAGCGCCGCCGAGAGCCAGACGGCGGGCAGCGCCGCCTCCGGCGAGAGCAGCAACAGGGTGAGCGTGGTGACGGTAATCAGCAGACCCGCCCCCTTCCAGTCGAAGCGACTGTGGCGACGCACGTTGAGCTGCTTGAGGTTGCGGTTGATGAGAAAGACAGCCAGCGCCCCGAGCGGCAGATTGATCCAGAAGATCCAGCGCCAGCTGAGTTGCTCGGTGAAGTAGCCGCCAAGCAAGGGGCCTGCGATACTGGAGACCGCATAGACCGCCGAAATGTAGCCCTGATATTTGCCCACCTCCCGTGGCGGAATGGTGTCGGCAATCACGGTAAACGCGAGGGCAATCAGACCGCCGCCCCCCAGCCCTTGCAGCACCCGCGCTGCCAGCAGGGTCTGCAGATCCTGGGAGAGGGCGCAGGCCACCGAGCCTGCCAGAAACAGGCCGATGCCGATATTGAGCATCCGCACCCGACCAAAGAGATCGCTCAGCTTGCCGTAGAGGGGCAACACGGCGGTGGCCGCCAGCAGGTAGGCGGTGACCACCCAGGTGAGGGCGCCACCGGCATGCAGTTCGGCGCCAATCATGGGCAGCGGGGTAGTGACGATGCTTTTTTCCAGTGATCCCAGTGCGATCACCAGCGCCACACTCGAGAAGATGGTTTTCGGGGACATACGAGGACTCGCTAATCTGATATGCCAAAGGATCCGGCATTGAGCGAATTATTGTCTCACAAATCAGCAAGAGAGAGAAAAAACCACGGCCGGCCATCCTCAACCATGAGGCCGATCCCACAATCCAGGTCCCCGATCTGCTAGCCTGCCCTATTTAGCCAAGGAGTCCCCATGAGCGAGCAGTACCGGTTTGATCACTACGATGCCCTGATTTTCGATATGGATGGCACTCTGGTTGATTCCATGCCCCTCCACCTCGATGCCTGGGAGCTTACCTGCGCCGAATTCGGCATCCCCTTCAAGCGGGAGCAGCTCTACCAGTACGGCGGCATTCCGACTCGCAAGATCATCGCCATGCTGGCCGAGCAGCAGGGACTGGAGGTAGACACCGACGCCTTTGCCCGCCGCAAGATTGCCCTCTACATGGAGCATATCGACAAGGTCAGCGTCTTCCCCCGGATGTGGGAGCTGGTCAGGCACTACCACGGCAAGGTGCCAATGGGGATTGGTACCGGTTCACCGCGCAATCAGGCGGAGTCGATCCTGAAGAGTACCGGTCTCGACGCCTATATCTCTGTGGTGGTGAGCGCCGATGACGTCATCAACCACAAGCCGCACCCGGACACCTTCTTGCAGGTGGCCGAACAGCTGGGGGCCAATCCGGCCAACTGTCTGGTGTTTGAAGATACCCAGATCGGGCTTGAGGCTGGCAAGGCGGCAGGTATGGATACCGTGCTGGTGCTTGAGGGAGAGTGGCACCCGAGATAACAGGGATATCGCCACCGTGCCAGGGTTACAACTGCAATCATTTTCGGGGAGCCTGTCAGCTCCCCGACTCGTAACTGGCTGGCGCCTGTTTGCCCGACCTATTTGCCCGAGAGGGAGGCCGCAGATGCGGGTACTTCAGACACCGTGAGAGTAAAGCCATCGGCATGCAACTCATGCTGCTTCTGATGAGCGCACAGCAACTCCAGCGCCTTGCTCGGACTATCCGCAAAGGTGGGCGCAGCAATGGCAGCAAAACCCTGCGCAACCAGATGTCGACGCTCATCGCTATAGCTGGGTGCATTCGCATCGAGATAGGTAAGCGACTGACCTTGCTTGAAAAAGTGATAGTTAGGCATCGATTGGCCCCGCAAAAATAAAGCGTCATTCTACTCCTTTTTGCCCGCTTGCCTGCGTCAATCTGTGGCGTATCGAGTGATCTCGTTCACATTTTTATCAACAATTCGGCCACACCAAACACCAACAAACCCCATCCCCCCTCTCCTCTTAAGTCATTGATAACCGGAGAGGGAGCCGCCACCAACAGCAAACAAAACGCCTCCACAGTGGAGGCGTTTTCATGCCAAGTGGCTCGGCACAACCCGTGCCGGTCACCGACCTTTACATGGCGTTGGTCGATTCGAAGATCTTGTCGGCCGACGCCTCGACGAAGCCCGGATAGAGCACGCCATCTGGCTGCGGGTAGCGCAGGGCGAATTCATAGAAGCAGCTCGGGATGGTGCGCACCCCATCGCTGAACGGCACATCCGCCTTGTCGGCCATGGTGGAGGATTGCTCCAGCATGACCTGCGGATCTCCCTTCACCTCGCCACCCACGCTGTTGAGGACAAAACCTGCAGCCTTCAGTGCCGCATTGACCTGCTCGATGGTATCGAAGTCCTTCAACTTGTTGATATTGACCGTGAAGTGGTTGGCACGATAACCCCAGGCTGCCATCCAGGCCGCATACTCGCTCTCCGCCAGCAGGGTCTGGTAGTCGGCGTAAGAGACCTGCCAGGGGGCACCAGCGTAGAGAAATGCCGGTGTATCGGTCAGATGCTCGGGCACCTGATCCGCCAGCTTGTGGATGATGGCCTGCGCGCCTGCGGAGAGCTCTTCGACCTTCAGCTCGCTGATAAACACCTTGGGAGCATCGGGATCCTTGTGCTCGAAGTGTTTGGCGTTGAGCTTCTTCGCCTTGAACACATACTCCCCCTTCTGCTCGTAACCCAGCGCCAGAAAGTGGGCGGCCAGCTTCTCCAACCCCAGTTTGGGCAGGTTGTAGGTCCGAAAGGCGATGTGGTCGTTGATGATGGGCTCACCGCCCCCCAGCAGGGCATGCACTTTAAGGGCGCTCGGCGTCACCTTGATGTAGTTGTCCCACAGATGACTGAACAGGGTGTCGATATCCTTTTGCATCTCTCTTTCCTTTGATTGCGGGTACAGGTTGGGGCACCCGCCGGATGCCCCGTTTTGTTATTGTCAGAAGCTCAGACCGGGAGACAGCTGCTCCGGCATTGCCGCTTTGCTATCCTCGACGGATGCAACAGGATAAGCACAGTAGTCAGCAGCGTAGTAGGCGCTCGCCCTGTGGTTGCCGGAAGCGCCGATACCGCCAAACGGCGCGGCACTGGAAGCACCGGTAATGGGCTTGTTCCAGTTGACGATGCCAGCGCGGATCCGCTTGAAGAAGTGATTCCAGTCCGCCTCCTTGTCACCCAGCAGACCGGCCGAGAGGCCGTAGCGAGTGGCATTGGCCAGATCGATGGCCGCATCGAAATCGTCATAGCGAATGAGCTGCAGCAGCGGGCCGAAGTACTCTTCGTCCGGCAACGCGCTGACCGCAGTCACGTCGATGATGCCCGGGGAGACAAAGCCGGTGCCCGCTTTCAGGTGCTCAAGCACCTGCAGGCTCTCGCCGCCCAGCTGTTGCAGGTTGGCCTGCGCTTCGACCATGCCAATCGCCGCTTTCTCGCTGATCATCGCCCCCATAAACGGCTGTTCGGCGGAGTCGTAGAGGCCGACCTTGATCTTGCCGACCACCTCGACCAGTCGCTTGACCAGGGCATCGCCACGCTCGCCGCGCTCGACAAACAGGCGACGCGAGCAGGTGCAGCGCTGACCGGAGGTAATAAACGCCGACTGGACGATGGCATGGACGGCACCGTCGATGTCGCTCACCTCTTTCACGATCAGCGGGTTGTTGCCACCCATCTCGAGGGCCAGAATTTTGCCCGGCTGGCCGGCAAACTGCTGATGGAGGAAATGACCGGTACGGGATGAACCGGTAAAGAAGAGGCCGTCGATATCGGGGTTGCCCGCCAGCGCCTTACCGGTCTCGACCTCCCCTTGCACCAGATTGATGACCCCTTTGGGCAGCCCCGCCTCCTGCCACACCTTGAGCATGGCTTCCGCCACCATGGGTGTCAGCTCGGAGGGTTTGAACACCACGGCATTGCCCGCGATCAGAGCCGGCACGATATGGCCGTTGGGCAGATGGCCCGGGAAGTTGTAGGGGCCGAACACCGCCACCACACCGTGGGGCTTGTGACGGACAAACGCCTTGGCGCCCGGCATGGGGTTTTCCACCGTACCGGTGCGCTCGTCATGGGCGCGGATGGAGATGGCGATCTTGCCCTGCATGGCGGCCACTTCGGTGCGGGTCTCCCACAGCGGTTTGCCGGTTTCGCGGGCGATAGTCAGCGCCAACGCCTCCTTGTGCTCACCCAGCAGGTCGGCATAGCGACGCACTATGGTCAGGCGATCCTCGAGATCCATATCAGACCAGTGGTAGAAGGCGGCGCGGGCAGCCTTGACGGCCGCATCGACCTGAGCCTCACTGGCGGCAGCGCCCTGCCAGATCACCTCGTTTTTGGCCGGATCCCGTGACTCGAACGGCTTGCCTTCACCGGCAAGCCACTGACCGTCGATAAATTGCACTAACTGGCTCATCCATTCACTCCCTGTCGCTGACAGGCAGCCTCGGCTGCCTGCTTGATAATCAATTTGCTTGTCCTGTCTGCCTCAGTCGAGGTCGACTACCCGCACCATGTCGCCATCCTGCACCTTGAGTGCCGCCGCCATCTTGGGCGGAATGATGGCCTCATGCTTGTCGAGATCGACCCGGATATTGCCGTAGCAGGCGCGGTACTGTTCGAAACGGCTGTTGCAAAGCAGATGGGTGCGGCCGCCGATGGGCTCGCCGATCAGCACCCGCAGTTTCTGGCTGCGACGCACGCTGCGGATGTTCTTCAACTCGCACTCGACCGCCGGCCCCGCATCGAAGATATCGACATAGCCGCGATTCACGAATCCCTCGTCCTGCAGCATCTTGATGGCCGGACGGGTCTTCTCGTGGGTCTGGCCGATGACGGCGCGCGCCTCCTTGCTCAGCAAGTTGACGTAGATGGGGTACTTGGGCATCAGCTCGGCGATGAAGCGCTTCTTGCCGATCCCGGTCAGATAGTCGACGGTGGGAAAGTCCATCGAGAAGAAGTGGGTCTGCAACCACTCGTAGAAGGGGCTGTGGCCATTGCCATCCGAGACGCCGCGCATCTCGGCAAAGACGGTTTCGTCAAACAGCTCGGGGTGCTCGGCCATAAACAGGAAGCGGTGCTTGGAGAGCAGGCGGCCATTGAGCCCCTCGCGAGCGCATTCGCGCAGGAACAGGGTGCAAAGCTCTGTATTGCCGGTGTAGTCATTGGAGAGAGTCAGCGTCTCGACCACATTGTAGATACCGAGTTTGGGCGAAGAGTGCACCACCTTGCCGATGTGGTAGTTGTAAAACGGCTGGGAGAGACCAACAGCCGCATCGATGGCGCAGGTCCCTACCATCTCGCCGGTCTCGAGATCCTCGGCCACGAAGAAGTAGAGGCAGTCCCCCTTGCCGGCCGGCTTGTCGGAAAAAGTCTGGGTGGAAGCATCGATCTTGCGCTGCAGCAGCTCATCGTTGACGGGCAACGAGGTCATGCCGGTGCCGGACTCGATGGCGCAGGTCTTGAGCCCGGCAAAATCTTTTTGCTCGATGGGACGGATAACCAACATAAATGACAACTCCCTTTCATTGACGTCAGGTGGGGTCCCGGCTCCTGCCGGGAGGGCTCCCCACCTCAATTTGGATCAGGCGTTAACCACCTGGGCGACCGCCTTCTCGAAGCGGGCCAGCCCCTCCTTGATGTCCGCTTCCGGGATCACCAGCGAAGGAGCAAAACGGACCACGTTGGTGCCGGCAACCAGCGCCATCAGCCCCTGATCGATGGAGGCCAGCAGGAAGTCGCGCGAGCGCCCCTTGTACTCTTCGCTCAGAGCGGCGCCCAGCAGCAGCCCCTTGCCGCGAATTTCGCTAAAGCAGTGGTACTTGGCATTGATGGCTTCAAGCCCATCACGGAACAGCTGCTCGCGTTGCTTGATACCCGCCAGCACCTCCGGGGTGTTGATCACATCGATCACTGCTTCCGCCACCGCACAGGCCAGCGGGTTGCCACCGTAAGTAGAGCCGTGAGTGCCCACTTTCAGGTAAGAGGCGATTTCGTTGGTAGTCAGCATGGCGCCGATGGGGAAACCGCCACCCAGTGCCTTGGCGCTGGTGAGGATGTCCGGCGTGACGCCAAGCCCCATATAGGCGTAGAGCTCACCGGTACGACCGACACCAGACTGCACTTCGTCATAGATGAGCAGGGCATTGTGCTTGTCGCACAGCTCGCGCACCCCTTTGGCAAACTCGTCGGTGGGACGAATGATGCCCCCCTCCCCCTGCAGCGGCTCCATCACCACGGCGCAGGTGTTATCGGAGATCACGTCAGCCAGCGCGGCCAGATCGTTATAGGGGACGTGAGTGATGTCACCGGGCTTGGGCCCGAAACCATCGGAGTAGGCAGCCTGACCGCCGACGCTGACGGTAAAGAAGGTGCGACCGTGGAAGCCCTGATTGAAGGCGATGATCTGGGTCTTCTGCTCACCGAACTTTTCGATGGCGTAGCGACGAGCCAGCTTGAGGGCGGCCTCGTTGGCCTCGGCGCCGGAGTTGCAGAAGTAGACCTTGTCGGCAAAGGTGGCGGCGACCAGCTTCTTGGCCAGACGCAGGGCCGGCTCGTTGGTCATCACGTTGGAGAGGTGCCACAGCTTCTCGCCCTGGCTTTTCAGGGCCTCGACCAGCTTGGGATGGCAGTGGCCAAGGCCGTTTACGGCGATGCCCCCGGCAAAGTCGATATACTCGCGACCATCCTGATCCCAGACACGTGATCCTTCGCCACGCACCGGGATGATCTTGGCCGGCGCATAGTTGGGAACCATCACTTCATCAAACACTTCACGTGTCACTGCCAACAACTCTGACATATAGCTCTCCTTCGATTCGGCGACAGAATAATCCACCGCCCAAAAGTTAAATCCGTGTAAACGTGACGGGATTATCACAGAAATAAAGTAAAAAGTCTGTAACAAGAGGGCCTGTAAGGAACAATGTTCGACTGCCCCTGATATTTTAGGCAACCGCATTGCATAACGACTCAGGGGGGCTTGGCAAGAGATAATTTGGGCAGGAGAGGGGGTGAATAAAGTGTCAGAGAAATTTTTTTTGCCTTCTCTCGATATTGAGAAGGCGGTCACAACTTTTTATGAACGGGTCAGAAAATTGGCCAGTAACAAATGACCCTGCTCGCTCAAAATACTCTCCGGATGGAACTGCACCCCCTCGATGTTGAGCGTCTTGTGACGCAGCCCCATGATCTCGTCGAATGAGCCATCGGCATGCTCGCTCCAGGCGGTGATCTCGAAGCAGTCGGGCAGCGTCTCGCGCTCCACCACCAGCGAATGATATCGGGTCACCCGCAAGGGATCCTTGAGACCGCAGAATACCCCTTCGCCGCGATGACGGATGAGGGAGGTCTTACCGTGCATTACCTGACGTGCGCGAACCACGCGGGCACCAAACGCCTGCGCCAGCGACTGATGACCAAGGCAGACGCCGAGAATGGGCAGCTTGCCAGCGAAATGGGTGATGGCGTCGAGAGAGATACCTGCCTCGTTGGGAGTACAGGGGCCGGGAGAGATAACCAGAAAACGGGGAGATAACTGCTCGATATCGGTCAGCGTCAGTTCATCATTGCGTCTGACCTCTACCTCCTGACCCAGCGCGCCAAAATATTGCACCAGATTCCAGGTAAAGGAGTCGTAGTTATCAATTAACAGCAACATGAGATAACCAGCAGCGGAGAATTAACGATCGAGAAAACGACCCTGCTCCATTTCCCGCTCACGCTGACATTCGGCCAGATAGATGGCGGCAGCAATGGCAGCGGTCTTGTGATGCTTGTCGATGGCATTGGAGACCATCAACTGCAGGGTATTGAGGTTTTTCGCCTTGCGAAACTTGCGCAGCCAGTGACCTTTGTCACTCAGCTCTTCAATTGAAATATTCGGTTGAACAGACATGGGTACTCTTGGGGATATATCCCGGGTTGGAATAATAAAATCAAACAAAAATAGAGCTGGGGAAAATAAAGAAAGCCAGGCAAATACCCAGCTCTCTTCTACTACACCTTCCCAGTATGTCAGGCTCGAGGAACGAAGCCGACTACATCATATACGCTGGTCAAAGTTTTTTCAGCCCTTTCACGCGCCTTTTGTGCCCCTTCGGCCAAAATCGCAATCAGATGGGCCTCATCCTGACGCAGCTCATTGAAACGGGCCTGAATCGGCTCCAGCAGCGCGACAACCGCCTCGGCGGTTTCGGTCTTGAGGTGACCGTACATTTTGCCTTCAAAATGCAGCTCCAGCTCGGGGATGGTGCGGCCGGTCACACCGGACATCAGGGTCAGCAGGTTGGAGACGCCCGGTTTATTTTCCGGATCAAAACGCACCACGGCCGGATCATCGGAGTCGGTCACCGCACGCTTGATTTTCTTGACGATCTGCTTGGGATCTTCCAGCAGGCCGATGAAGTTGGCCTCGTTGTCATCCGACTTGGACATCTTCTTGGTCGGATCCTGCAGGCTCATCACTCGCGCCCCTTCGGTCGGAATGAAGGGCTCAGGCATGGTGAACACCTCACCATAGAGGTTGTTAAAACGGGTGCAGATATCGCGGGTCAGCTCGAGATGCTGCTTCTGGTCGTTGCCGACCGGAACCTGATTGGCCTGATAGAGCAGGATATCGGCTGCCATCAGCACCGGATAACCGAACAGGCCAACGTTGACGTTGTTCTCGAAACGGGCGGACTTGTCCTTGAACTGGGTCATGCGCGACAGCTCACCCATCTGGGTGTAGCAGTTGAGGATCCAGCCCAGCTCGGCGTGCTGCGGCACGTGAGACTGGATGAAAACGGTGCTCTTCTTGGGATCGATACCGACCGCCAGATAGAGGGCAGCCGCATCGAGGCAGGCCTTGCGCAGGGCAACCGGATCCTGGCGGGTGGTGATGGCATGCAGGTCGACGATGCAGTAGAGGCAGTCGTACTCATCTTGCATGTTGACCCACTGACGCAGTGCGCCCATGTAGTTGCCGATGGTCAGCTGACCGGAGGGCTGCGCCCCGCTCAATACGATTGGTTTGGTCATGAGAGTAGTAATCCTTGTAATTCAGCCAGTCCGGCGGCGCGCTTAGCTCAGCAGCGCATCGAGCTGGGAAAAGTGTTCGAACACCCAGTCGGGCCGGGAGTCGGCAATGGGGCGGCCATAGTTGTAACCGTAGGTGAGCCCCACCACCTTCATGCCGGCCGCTTTGGCAGCCAGCACATCATTTTCGGAGTCACCCACCATCAGGGTACGAGCCGGACTCACTCCCAGCTCCAGGCAGGCGTGCAGCAAGGGTTCCGGACTCGGCTTCTTGACCGGCACGCAGTTGCCACCGAGCCAGAGCGCGAAGCAATCGCTGATGCCAAGAGCATCGAGGATAGGGGCCACGAAATCGCTCGGCTTGTTGGTGACGATCGCCTGCTTGTAACCCAGGGTTTGCAGGCGGCGCAGACTCCGGTCAACCCCATCATACATGGCCAATCCCTGCAGCAAACAGGCGTTGTAGTGCTGGAAAAAGATCGGACGGGCCTTGGCAAACAGCTCGGGGTCGGCCTCGCGATAGGCAAGGGCCCGCTGGATCAGCTTGTCGGCACCATTGCCGACCCAGGTACGGATAACCGCTTCATCAGCTTGTTCCAGACCCAGATCAGCCAGAGTCAGATTGACAGCCAGCGCCAGTTGGGCGGCGCTGTCGATCAGGGTGCCGTCCAGATCGAACAGCACCAGGTCAAATGCGCGCTCAGCGTTTGACATGAGCCAGCTCCGCACGCATCTGGTCGATCACCGCTTTGTAATCGGGCTTGCCGAAGATGGCAGAGCCGGCGACGAACATGTCGGCACCCGCTTCAGCGATTTCACGGATATTGTCGACCTTGACCCCACCATCGATCTCGAGGCGAATGTCACGGCCGCTCTCGTCGATCAGGCGACGTACCTGACGCAGCTTGTCGAGGGTGCCGGGGATGAAGCTCTGGCCACCGAAGCCCGGGTTGACCGACATCAGCAGGATCACGTCCAGCTTGTCCATCACATACTCGAGGCAGGAGAGCGAGGTAGCCGGATTGAGCACCAGACCCGCCTGGCAGCCCATCTCCTTGATCAGGCCCAGAGAACGGTCGACGTGGTCGGATGCTTCCGGATGGAAGGTGATAAGGGAAGCACCCGCCTTGGCAAAATCAGGAATGATGCGATCTACCGGCTTGACCATCAGATGCACGTCGATGGGGGCCTCGATACCAAAGTCACGCAGCGCCTGACAGACCATGGGGCCAATGGTCAGGTTGGGGACATAGTGGTTGTCCATCACGTCGAAGTGAACCACGTCGGCACCGGCAGCCAGTACCTTGGCTACGTCGTCACCCAGACGGGCAAAATCGGCAGAGAGGATCGAGGGGGCAATCAGAAAGTCTTTCATCAGCATCATCCATTGGCAGCCAGGGAGAAAAAGCGGCGCAATTTTAACGTAAATGGCAGGCGAAAACGACTCGAAAGCGGGAGAAATGGGGCAATCCCCTACCCTGCTTCCATTCAGGTCGGCTCGCCAAACAAAAACGGCCCCCGAAGGTGCCGTCTTGTTGCTAGCTCAGCGGCAGCAGCTCGCTGTCGCTGGGGTAGTAGCCCTGCTCCGGTTCGATTCCGGGCGGATAGAGCGCCAGCAATTCGGCCACCTTGTTGCGGGTGCCACCGTTGCGGCTGATGGTGCGCTTGACCAGGATCTCGTCGAGACGGGCGCCGCGATAGAGCTCGCGGGTCAGTTCGATGTCGTGATTGCTGATCAGAACAGGCACGCCCTTATGGGCCGCGGTGTGCCGCGCCAGACGGGCAAGTACCGCCTGATCGTCCAGCGTAAAGCCGCCGGCTGCATAAGTGGTGAAGCTCGCCGTGGTCGAGAGCGGCGCATAGGGAGGATCGCAGTAGATAACCCAATCCTCTTCGGCCCGCTTGATGGCATCGGCGTAGCTTTCGCAGATAAAGGTCGCTTTCTGCGCCTTCTCGGCAAAGGCCCACAGCTCCTTCTCCGGGAAGTAGGGCTTTTTGTAGGAACCAAACGGGACGTTGAATCCCCCCTTCTTGTTGTAACGGCACAGGCCATTGAAGCCGTGGCGGTTGAGGAAGAGGAACAGCAGGGAGCGCTCGAAGCTGGTATCGGTCTGGTTGAACTGGGTACGCAGCCGGTAGTAGGCAGCCTTGTGGTTATGCTCGGCCACAAACAGCTTGCGCGCTTCGTCGATGAAATGATCCGGTGTCTCTTTGAGATGGTTATAGAGGGCGATCAGATCCGGATTGATGTCATTGAGCACATAGGCGTCGTAGTCGGTATTGAGGAAGACAGAACCGGCCCCGACGAAGGGCTCCAGCAACACACGCCCGGCTGGCAAACGCTCGGCGATCTCTTCAACCAGGGAGTATTTTCCCCCGGCCCATTTTAAAAAAGCGCGTGTTTTTTTCATGGAAATCCGGTGTGTAAGAAGGCAAGACCCAAAAAGGGGGTCGATTCTACCCCCTTATCCGGTATCAAGGCTATTGCTTCAGCTCTTTTTGTACCTGTGCAAACGACTTGGGCCAGGGCTGCCCTTTCAGCAGCTCGGGGGAGAGTTTGCGAATGGCACTTTTGGCCTGGCTCAGGCCGGCGTAATCCCCCTGCAGAACCACATACCAGGGACTACCGCGGAACTTGGTCTGATAGACCCACACCTTGCCCGCCAAACCATGCTCGGCAACAAACTGATCCACCGCTTTGGTGTTGCTCGCCCCCATCAACTGGATGCTGTAGTGGTTGCGCGGCTTCTTAGTGAGAGTCGCCACGGGCGTAAGCTCCACCTTGGGCGCTGGCGCGGCGGCCGGTTCGCTGCGGGTGGTTGCCGCAGGCGTAGCGGTTTTGCTCGTTGCGGTAACCGGCACACTGGTCGCTGCCTTGGCAGTGGTCGTGGCCGTGCCAGTCGTGGCAGCGCCACTCGCCACCGCCGGGCCTTTGCCGGTCAGCTCGTCAACCACATCGGTCGGCAATGCACCGCTCACCTTGGGCTCGCTCATCAGCTTTTGCACCACCTCATCGGAGATCACCACCCGGCGCCCCTCGTAGTTGGTGGATTCGGTCGTGACGGTATCGCTGTCGACCGACTTGGGCAGCACCTTGGCCTCCGGCTGCCAATCCTTCACTACGCCAGTAGCACTGCTTGCATCGCCGCTGCCATTATCCTGCGCAGCCTGCTGGCTGCTATCGCCACTGCCGACGGTCAGGGGATCGCCGCCTGAAACCTGGATGGGCAAGGGGGTTGTCTGAGCCGGGTCTTGCATGGCAGGTTTGCTGTCGCTGCTAAACAGCGCAGGCAGCAGATAGCTCATCGCCAGCAGACCACCAGCCACCATCGCGATGACGGTGGCAATCTTCTTGACGGGCAACTCGGCCTGACGCTTCTTGGGCCTTCTGTCGGTCATGATATCCTCCAGTAACTGCATGATGGTGGACGGATGTCCATTCGCCGTAGTCAGGATCTCTTCCACTTTGACCTTGGGCAAGAGGGTCGTCGGGATCTTGAGCTCTTTGGCCTTTTCATACAAGAAGATGCGTTGCTCCGGTGGGCTCAGTGGCGGCACCTCCAGCTCCAGCGCCGGCATGGCTCGCCCTTTGAGCTGAGGCCGCTGGCTGCGACACCAGTGATCACTCCCAGAGACGATGATGGCCAGGCGATGCGGTATTGCCAGCGTATCGTTGTGGCGGCTGATGGCCCACAGCTCACCCAGCAACTCGGCAGGCAGCTCGTCTGCCCGCTCAATCATCAGCAACAGGGTGGCAGGCTTGCTCCCCTCCAGCATGCGAAAGAAGCTGTCAGCCAGCGCATCCTGCGGGTTGAACAGAGGGCGTGCCACCACTTGAGGCAGCAGCAGTTGACGCACATCCACCATCTTCATGGCAGGAGTGCCTATCAGGCTGACGACGCGTACTTTTTCCGGCAGTTTGCCGAGCAGTGACTCGCAGAGGGTACCGCGACCGCTCCCGGGCTTGCCGGAGAGAAAGATAAAAGGGTGATTGAATTCAATCAGATGCAGCAGCCGGTCAACCAGCTGCCGCTGGGAAGGAAATTGAAGGAGTTTACTCACGACCTGACTCGATCACCGCCAACAGCTCTGCGTCGGAGACATCTGCAACCACCTGTGCATGACCGATACCGACCGGCAAAACCAGACGCAGCTTGCCTTCCAGTACCTTCTTGTCGCGACGCATATGGCGAATAAAAGCGGCAAAATCCATCTCGGCCGGAGCCTTGATCGGCAAGTTTGCCGCCAGCAGCAGAGCGCGAACTCGGGCGACCTCCTGCTCGGTCATCTCGCCACGGGCCCGAGCCGTCCAGGCCGCCAGCATGATACCAGCCGCCACCGCTTCACCGTGCAGCCAGTTGCCGTAGCCCTGTTCCGCTTCGATAGCATGACCAAAGGTGTGGCCCAGATTGAGCAGTGCTCGTACGCCATGCTCGGTCTCGTCCTGACCGACCACATCCGCCTTGATCTGGCAGCAGCGCTTGATGGCGTATGCCAACGCAGCAGGATCAAGCTGTTGCAGCAGAACCATGTTCTGCTCCAGCCAGCTGAAGAAATCAGCATCCCAAATGATGCCGTACTTGATCACCTCGGCCATCCCTGCGGCAAACTCGCGGGCGGGCAAGGTACTCAGACATTCGGTATCGATAACAACTTGTTTGGGCTGATAAAAAGCCCCAATCATGTTCTTGCCGAGGGGGTGGTTGACAGCGGTTTTACCGCCCACAGAGGAGTCAACCTGGGAGAGCAGGGTGGTCGGGATCTGGATAAAAGGAATGCCACGTTGATAGCTTGCTGCCGCAAAGCCCACCACATCCCCTATCACACCGCCCCCCAGAGCGATCAGTGTCGTATCGCGCCCATGGTTGGTTTCAAGCAGAGCAGACATGATCTGCTCGAAGGTTGCCAGGTTCTTGTAAGCCTCGCCATCCGGCAGGATCAGGTGCTCGACCTGAAAACCAGAGAGTCGGGAGGTAACCAGCTCAAGATAGAGCGGGGCAACGACCGTGTTGGTCACTATCATTACCCGCTTGCCCTTGATAGCCGATGTCAGCACATCAGCACGCTGCAACAAGCCTGCAGCTATCTCGATGGGATAGCTGCGTTCACCCAATTCAACCTTCAACCGTTCCATGGACGTCCTCTTGTTTACATACCGATCAGCTTGACGATTTGATTGGCAACCACTTTTGCACTCTGCTCATCGGTATGCACAACAAAGTCGGCAACCTCTTCATACAGGGCATTACGCTCTTGTGCCAAACGCTCAAGCACTTCACGAGCTGGCTCTTCGGTCTGCAGCAGAGGGCGACGCTTGTCGCGTTGTGTACGCGCCAGCTGCTTTTCAATGGTGGTTTCGAGGTAGACCACGATGCCACGAGCAGAGAGTTTATTGCGAGTTTCGCGACTCTTGATGGCTCCGCCACCGGTCGCCAGCACGATACCCTGCTGTTCGGACAGCTCGCCGATCACCTTCTCTTCGCGGATCCGAAAACCCTCTTCGCCTTCAACATCGAACACCCAGCTGATATCAGCACCACTGCGGCGCTCAATCTCATGATCTGAGTCGAAAAACTCCATGTGCAGTTGTTCTGCCAGATGTCTACCTATGGTGCTCTTGCCCGCACCCATGGGACCTATCAGGAAAATATTGCGTTTCTCAGCCATGTCTTTTCGTTAGTAATTACAAACTGTACGACCCCGATAAATACTGGATCGGGGTACCTGTGAACCTTATCTTGCGATGGATCAGGTGGGGGATTATCTCAATAGAAATCGGGACTGGCAACCGCAGCCCTTACGCCCCAGCCTTGTCGGGGCGTAAGGTTATATGTGTTTTACCCTCACATGTAAAGCATTCAAAAAGCGTCGGTGACTATCTTGGGTGTGACGAAAATCAGCAGCTCACGCTTTTTGTTCTCGCTGGTTGTCTTGCGAAACAGGGCCCCCAATCCGGGAATATCCCCCAGTAGCGGCACCTTGGTCACATCGCTCTTGATGGTCTGTTGGTAGATACCGCCAAGCACCAGGGTCTCGCCATTGTTCACCAGCACCTGGGTGGTGATGGACTGGGCGTTGATGGATACCGCATCGCCAGTGCCGGTCGGCACTGTCTCACCCTTGGTATCCTGCGTCACGGTCAGATCGAGGATCACCCGGTTGTCGGGAGTGATCTGCGGAGTCACCTTCAGACTCAGTACCGCCTTTTTGAAGGTAACAGAGGTAGCACCACTAGAAGAGGACTCCACATAGGGGATCTCGGTACCCTGCTCAATCAGCGCCGGTTTCTGGTTGGCGGTGGTTACCCGGGGACTTGCGATGATTTCGGCCTTGCTCTCCTTCTCCAGCGCAGAGAGTTCAAGGTCCAGAAGCGTGCCATCAGCCAGACGAGCCACCTGAAAGGCCAATGTGCCTGCAGCATTGGTCACAGGCAGATTGACGTTCATACGATCATCAACGGTAGGTCTGGTAATCGCCGACGTACCGTTGTTATTACCCGAAGTATCGTTACCTTGGATGGAGCCCGAGGTGCTGTTGCCATGGCCATCATTCTTGGTCACTCCCCAACGCACCCCGAGCGCCTCATCGAAGCCGTCGTCAATGGTCACCATGCGAGCTTCAATAACGACCTGCTTGACAGGTATATCGAGAATATCCAGCATTCGCTTGATATTGCTGATCACCTCAGCCGTATCCTTTACCACCAGCACGTTGGTACGCTCGTCCACACTGACCGCACCGCGGGACGAGAGCAGCTTGGTACTCTGGGAGGAGAGCAACGCCGCGACTTCAGATGCTTTGGCATAGTTGATCTGCAGATATTCGGTGTAAAGCGGTGCCAGATCAGCAACCTGATTGCGACTCTCCAACTGCTGTTTCTCGCGAGTAGCAATCTCGTCAGCAGGAGCAACCAGCAGAATATTGTTGTCCAGCCGCTTATCCAGCCCACGCACCTTCAGGATGATATCGAGTGCCTGCTCCCAGGGTACGCCATCAAGACGCAGCGTGATGTTACCGGATACAGAATCGGTGGTAACCAGATTGAGGTTATTGAAGTCAGCAATGAGCTGCAGCACGGTCCTTACAGGAATATCCTGAAAGTTCAATGAGATGGGCTTTCCTTGATACTGCTTGGAACCAGCCGCAGCCGTGCGCTTTTTCACCTCGATAATGAACATTTTGTCTGCCTGATCATAACGATAATCAAACTGACCATTTACCGATAATTCGAACAGGGTGTCACTGCCCTGACGAGACACTTCGACCTGAGAAACCGGGGTCGCGAAATCCTGCACATTGATAAGGTTGAGCAAGCCGTCAGGCACGCTGGTACCGTGGAATTTGGCCATCACAGTCTGGCCACGACTGCTCACATCCACCGCTGCTGAGCTGTTGTCCAGTGTCACCAGAAACTCGCCCTGACCATCCTTGCCACGACGAAAATCAACGCCAGTTACCGTATTGAAATAGGCGCCACCGCCACTGTTCTGATAATTATTGAGAACGGGTTTGGCTAAGGACGTTGAGGCAACAGGCATCGCCTGCGGTTGAACAGGCTGCGAACTGGCTACCACGTTGGAATTGATCAATGCCGATGTGGTGACAGGAGCGGCTGAAGTAGCAACAGGTGTCGCAGCTGGGGTCAGCAGAGCACTCTCTGCATTAAAAGACGCCGTTGATGCCCCTTCCCCCAGCGATACCAGCAATTTACTGCCCTGCTGCTGTACCTGGTAGGGGGCCAACTGATCAAGAGCGATCTTGATATCAAGTCCGGCTCCTTTACCCTCCACCTTGATGTTATCAACCCCCTGTCTCTGGATTGGTAACGGATTGACCTTGAGGGCACCTACTGCACCGGGAATATGTAACAGCAGTTGATTGGGTTGGTAGGAGAGGCGATCGGTAAAACTGCTGACTGGTTCACTAAAACTCAATTCAAGCTGCAGTTGGTCAGCAAGCAGAGGATTGACCTTGATCTCTTGCAGGGTTGCAACCGCCCAGGCCTGAGTAAAGGCACTGGCACAAAACAGCAGGGCCACCTTGGTTACATGTTCCATTGTTCTTCTCATTGCTGCTCATCCCTGATTATTGTTTTGCCTGCGTATTGGCCATGGCCAACTGGGTTTCTCTTGTTACCCAGCACCCCTTCCCATCCGGTATGGTTTCCAGCAAATCCACTGCAGTATCAGTAATTTTGATGACCCGCCCCTGATCAAGCCCCATATACTGGTTTAGTCCGACCCGCATAGACTGACCATCGGGAGTTCGGATCAACGCCCACAATTGCCCTGCCTTGGCCAATGAACCTTGCATCGACAGGCTGGCTAACGAGTAATTCTCCAGCACCTCTTTTTCCCGATCGCTTACTACTTGTGCACAATCAGGCTTTAGCTTGGCACTATTCTCTGTCCCACTGCTCGCCTCGGGCTGAGGCATCATGAAGGGGCTACGCAACTCCTGTTGTTGGTAGTGCATGGGAGAAAACGGCTTGAGCTCCGGCAATGGTTCAATGGGGATCGGCGGCCTTGCTTTAACGTCGGCAATATAGGAATCCATGTCCTCCTGGCCACCACACCCCGCCAGCAGGAGAGCAGGTAACAACCAGCAGATACGCTTCATTATTTAGACCCCACTGTTTTGCCGTTATATTTGTAGGTCTTGGCCAGCATCGACATCGAGATCAGGTCTCCCGAATCCTTGTTCTGATCGAGCGTAAAGGAGTCGAGGATGACGATACGAGGTAACGCCGCCATGTCAGCCGTGAACTTGCCAAGTTCATGATAGGTTCCTACCACCTCGATACGCATGGGAAGCTCGGTCGAAAATTCGTGTTTCACTTCAGGTTCCCAATTAATGCGATTCAGCTTCAAGCCGTTATCCGTCGCAATAAAACTGATGTCATCCAGCAACCCCGCTACTTCATGAGTATTGGGCAGCTGCTTTAGCTGGGTATCGACCAGATGTTCCAGCTCAACCATCTGAGCCTTGTATACCCCCAAGTTCGCAGCAAGCATCGCTTTGCTCTCAAACTGAGACTTCAGTTCAGTCTCCTGCTCCGTTTCTTGTGTCAGCACAGCCAGTGAGTTGGCTATCACGTAGTAGTAGAGGAGCCCACCAGTCAACACACAGCAAAACAGAATAAAGATCACTTTTGCAGCCTTGGGCCAGCTCGCTATGTTGTTGAAATCCAGCTCATTGAGTTGCTGCAGATTCATTTTTTCTCCTTGTTCGCATCATCGGCAGCTGCCGCATTGTTGGCGATAAGGAACATCATGGAAAACTGGCTGAGGGAAACAGGCTCAACGTCGGCAGTAAAAATAGTGCTGATCTTGGACTGTCCCAGCCAACCGGAAGCATCAATCCTGCGCATCATGCTGGCTACCCGACCATATGCCTCCGTCTTGCCATTTACATCTATCGTATTGTTCTGCAAGGCGAGAGTATTGAGATAGACCCCGTTAGGCACCAAAGATGGCAGTTGGTTGAAGAGGCGAACCGGCAAGTTGCGGCGCATCTGCAACTGCTCGATAAGCTGCATCCTGTCGATCAGCTCTTTGCGCCGCTCCTTGAGCAACCGGATCTCTCCCAGATGCGCATCCAAAATAGCCATCTCCTGAACAAGACGCTGATTTCGCTGCTGCTGTGAACCCACCTGATGTTCAACCAACCAGTCGACAAAAAAACCAAGTGCAACCGTCGCCAGCACAAAGGCCCCTAATAAGACACCAAACTGTTTCTTCTGGCGCTGTGCTCGTACCTCGCGCCAGGGCAGGAGGTTTATATTTGACATGGAGTGAAGCTCCTCAAGGCCAACCCGAACGCAGTCATATATTTGGCACCATGTGACTGTTCGACTTCACTTTTTGGTTTGCCAAACAAGGCAAAGAGATCCGGGTGCAATACCTCGCAGTTGACTTCCTCTTTCAGCTGCACCACCAGACCCGGCAACAAGCTCCCTCCACCGCTCAACACCAGCCTGGATACTTCCCGATAGCCGGAAGAGCTGCAAAAGAGCTGAATATTGCGGCGAACCTGCTGAAGCAGTGAATTGATATGGGGCATCAGCACATCCAGCTCGTGATCCACCGGTAGCGTGCCTTTGGTCTTGGCCTGCTCTGCTTCTTCCAGCGTCATGCCATAAAAGGAGGAGAGTGCCTGGCTATATTGATCGCCACCGAAGTTTTGCAGCCGGGAGTAGATAACCTCTCCCTTAACCAGTGCAGCAAAGGTCATTGAGCTGGCACCGATATCAATTACCCCCACAGGGCGTTCGCTTTCCAGCAACTCAGGCAGACAAGTCACCACGGCACGTCCCAGTGCGTGTGACCCGATATCAACCACTTTGACCATAAAACCTGACTCGGAAAGCGCACTAACCCTGCCATTCACACTTTCGGTTCGTGCTGCACTCAGCAGCACATCAAGACGTTCTTCATTGTTAAGACTATTACCCAGTACCTCAAAATCGAGGCTGACCTCATCAAGCGGAAAAGGAATGATTTGCTCGGCCTCGAGCTGAACCTGATTCTCCAGTTCCTTGTCGCTGAGAGCTGCATCAAGTTGAATAACTTTGGTGATCACGTTGGAACCCGTCACGGCAGTGGCGGCATAGTCGCTGTTACCGGGGAGCAGGCGTTTAAGACTTTTGAGGGACTGGCTGACTCGCTCGATATCCTGTAACTGGTAATCCACCAGCGTCCCCTTCGGGGTAACGATATCTGCGACGGAATCGATATGCAGCTTGCCGGGACGTCCACTGAGGGTGACCGCCTTGATGGTCTGACTGCCAAAATCAACGCCCACCAACGGGAGGAGGGATCCCTTGTTGAATAGCCCAAACATATACACATCCATGCGTTATTGGGTTTGGTTTCTGGGTTCAGTGTAGGACAGCCCACCCGAAGAGGTCTTTGGCTATCCTAAATGCTCTATCTATCAATGTCATAAAGTTTATACCGAAAAGTGACTTGCCTCGCTTTCTTAATCGGAAGGCGTCTCCTTGGTTATTGCGCCCCGGAGTGCTAACCTCTCGCATCCTTCGAGGTGGGTGGTTCGCCACAGGAAAACCTCGAATTCCAGATAGCAAAAGGGCTATACTCTGCGCCCGTTGGCTAATTTTAAGACGATTGGTAGTTCTTCCATGCTGAAATGGCTCGTTCGCCTGTTTATTGTCATGATGCTGGGTGCTGTGCTGGGTGTTGCCAGCCTCATCGGTATCTACTTCTACATCAAGCCTCAACTGCCTGACGTTACTGCACTGCGTGACGTCAAACTGGCAACTCCGATGCGGGTCTATAGTCGTGATGGCGAGTTGATCGCCCAATATGGCGAGATCCGTCGCATTCCATTGCATCTGGATGAAATTCCAAAGCCGATGATCGATGCCGTGCTGGCAACGGAAGATGCCCGCTTCTATGAGCACCCGGGGATCGACCCCATCGGCATCCTGCGTGCAGCAACTGTCTGGGCTGTCTCCGGCCAGGCCCGTCAGGGTGCCAGTACCATCACCCAGCAGGTTGCCCGCAACTTCTTCCTGAGCAACGAGAAGACCCTGATCCGCAAGATCAAGGAGGTCTTCCTTGCCTGGCGGATTGAGCAAAACCTCTCCAAAGATGAGATCCTCGAGCTCTATCTCAACAAAATTCCCCTTGGCTACCGTGCATTTGGTGTCGGCGCAGCCGCACAGGTCTACTTCGGTAAAGAAGTAAAAGATTTGGGACTCGACGAGATCGCCATCATCGCCGGTCTGCCAAAAGCCCCCTCCATGCTCAACCCAATCCGTTCGCCGGAGCGCGCATTTGCACGCCGCAATGTGGTGCTGGGTCGGATGCTGGAGACAGGCAAGATCACTCAGGCCCAGTTTGACGAAGCCTCCAAGATGCCGATCAAGGCTCGTTATCACGGCGCCGAAGTGACCCTGCATGCCCCCTATCTGGGTGAGATGGTGCGCCAGAAAATGGTCGAGCAGTTTGGTGAAGATGCCTACACCATGGGCCTGCATGTCTACACCACCGTCTCTGCCGATCGTCAGCGCGCGGCCAGACAGGCCCTGCTGGACGGTGTCTTTGCCTATGACATGCGCCACGGTTACCGCGGACCGAGCGAACAATTGTGGAAAGCAGGTGAGTCGAGCTGGGACTACGAGCAGATCGTCGCCCATCTGGCCAAACAGCCTACCTATGATCCGCTGATGGCTGCCGTCGTCACCAAGCTGGATGACCGTAATGCCACCCTGGTTCTGAAAAATGGCAAAGAAGCCACCCTTGGCTGGAACGGCATCAAGTGGGCTCGCGCCTTTATTACCGACGACCGCCAGGGCTATGCCCCCAAATCAGCGCGGGATGTGTTGAAAGTCGGCGCTCGGATCTGGGTTCGCGAGCAGGGCGAAGAGCTGCTGCTGGCTCAAATCCCGGACGTCAACGCGGCACTGGTTGCCATGAACCCGAAAAATGGTGCGCTGGAAGCGCTGGTCGGTGGCTTCAGCTTCGAACTCTCCAAGTTCAACCGGGTTGATCAAGCACGTCGCCAGATTGGTTCCAACATCAAGCCTTTCCTCTATGCCACCGCGCTGGAGCATGGTTATACCCTGGCGTCACTTATCAACGACGCACCGATCAACCAGTGGGATCCCTCCAAGGGGCCGATGTGGCAACCTAAAAACTCGCCGGCCGTCTACGATGGTCCGACACCGCTGCGTTTGGGTCTCGCCAAGTCCAAGAACGTCATGTCGGTACGCCTGATGCGCGCCATTGGCCTCGATACCTATATCGACGGCCTGACCCGCTTCGGTTTCCCGCGCGACTTCATTTCACCTCATGAAGCATTGGCGCTGGGCGCAGCTGAATTCACGCCTCTTGAAGTGGTGCGCGGCTACTCGGTACTGGCCAACGGCGGTTTCCTGGTCACCCCTTACTTTATCGACAAGGTAACCGACAGCCAGGAGAACACCCTCTATCAAGCCAATCCGGCGATCGCCTGCACCACCTGCGAACAGCAAAGCGACCCGCAGCAGCAGACCGAACAAACTGCACCTGCCACTGACGGAGCAACACCCAGTGCCACTGCTGCCATAGCTCCGCATACCATCAGTGCCCAGAGCTCTTTCCTCATTACCGATACCCTGAGCACCGCCATCTGGGGTGGCAACGGTTGGCGCGGTACCGGCTGGCGTGCAGCGCGTGACCTGAAGCGCCACGATATTTCCGGTAAAACCGGTACCACCAACGAATCTCGTGATGCCTGGTTCTCCGGCTATACCCCGGATATTGTCGCCACATCCTGGATCGGGTTTGACAACCACCAACGCGGTCTGGGCCGTGCCGAGTTTGGCGGTGGCGCAGCTCAGCCTATCTGGATCGACTTCATGAAGGTGGCGCTCAAGAATATCCCCGAGCACAAGATGCCGGTGCCGGAAGGGATCATGACCGTCAAGATTGACAGTGAGACAGGACTGCTGGCCACGGGTGGCGGTACCGATGAATACTTCAAGGAAGGAACCGAACCGACCCGCTATGCGACACCGACCTCTGATGGCAATCAGGTGTATGGCGGAGATAATCCGAATATAGAAGGCCCCGTCTCCACCGACGATATCTTCTAAATCAGCTCAATGGTTCAATTCAAACCGGCAGCCTGCGCTGCCGGTTTTTTATTGCGCCAGAGCGACCTTCATCAAGCCCGCAATTTTGGTTGCCAGTTCATTGAAACATGGACGCCGTACCGAGTAGTGACGGTAAAGCAAAGAGATAGTCCGCCCGGGAACCGGATCAATGACAGGTCGATAACTGACGCCCCCTTCATCACGATCGGCAGGAACTGCCAGTCGGGGGATAAGGGTCATGCCGCTACCGGCAGCCACCATGTTGCGCAGTGTCTCCAGACTGGTTCCCTTGAAACGCTGATCCTCACCGATGCCGCCGGCAAAGCAGAAGCCCATGGCTTGATCCCGCAGGCAGTGGCCATCCTCCAGCATCAGCAGCTTTTTACCCTTGAGATGCCCGAGCGGCACCTCTTTGGATCTTGCCTCCGGGTGCTGGCAAGGCACTGCCAGCCACATCGGCTCGTGATAAAGCGGGATGGAGCCAAAGCCCTCCATGCCAGCCATCTCGGCCAGAATGACGCAATCCAGCTCTCCCTCCTCCAGCCGCTTGAGCAAGCTCTGGGTCTGCTCTTCATAGAGGTAGAATTCCAGCTGGGGGAAGCTCTCGCGCAGGACTTGAATGATACGAGGCAACAGGTAAGGTCCCACCGTCGGGATAAATCCGATATGGATCTCCCCCGACATGGGTTCTGAAAAATGCTGGCCGATACTCTTGAGCTCACGCACTTCCTTGAGCACTCGTCTCGCCTGCTGGGCCATGGCATCCCCTGCAGGGGTAAACAGAACCTTGCGTGAGGTGCGCTCTATCAGGATCACCCCGAGCTCATCCTCCAGCTTGCGCAGCTGGCCGCTCAGGGTTGGCTGGCTGACAAAGCAGCGCTCGGCCGCCTTGCGAAAGTGCTTTTCCTCATCCAGTGCCACCAGATATTCGAGATCACGAAGGTTCATACAGCAAGAGTCCTGCCCGGCAAATGGGTCAACAGAATGCCCAATATCCGCACCAGGAACAAGCCATCGCCATCCCAGGGCTTACGCCATATTGCTACGTTAATAAAAAAGGCCGACAACCTTGCGGTTGTCGGCCTTGCTTTTGTAACAATCAAACCCGGAAACGGCGCACCATCTCCTGCAGCTGGGTAGCCAGATGGTTCAGTTCATTGCACGCCTGCGCCATCTGGGTTGCACCGGAGGCGACCTCCTCGGAGGCGTGGCTGATATTGACCACGTTGCGGTTGAGCTCCTCGCTCACTGCCCCCTGCTCTTCGGTCGCTGTCGCGATCTGGATATTCATGTGAGAGATGCTGCTGACCGAGCCACTGATCTGGGAGATAGACTCACCGGCTTCCCGCGCCGTGGCCACAGTGGTATTCATCAGATCCTGGCTCTGCTGCATGGTGCTGCCAGCCTGCTCGGCACGCTGTTGCAGCTCGGCGATGATGTTGTTGATCTGGGAAGTGGAGTCCTGAGTACGTTTGGCCAAGGTTCTCACCTCGTCCGCCACCACAGCAAACCCGCGCCCCTGTTCACCGGCACGGGCAGCCTCGATAGCCGCGTTAAGCGCCAGCAGGTTGGTCTGCTCGGCAATGCCGCGGATCACTTCCAGCACCATGCCAATGTTGCGACTGTCATCACCCAACTGGCGGATCACCACTGCCGTACTCTCGATAGCGCTCGCCACCCGCTCGATGCGCTGGATGGAGTCATTGACCGTCTTGGCACCCAGTTCAGCAGTTTCACTGGCAGAAGTGGCCGCACTGGCAGCATCGCTGGTGTTGCGCGACACCTCCTGCACCGTGGCTTGCATCTCGTTCATCGCCGTTGCCAGCTGATTGAGCTCATGCTGCTGGGAATGCATATTGTTGGCAGACTGGCTGGCGACCGAGCTAATCTCCTCGGCAGCCGAACTCAGTTGCACCACGGAACCTGATACTTCGCTGACCAGAGTACGCAAATTGGTCTGCATCTCGCCAAACCCCTTGGCCAGCGTACCCAATTCGTCGTTGTTGAACTGCTGCATATCGATGCGCGAGGTGAGATCCCCGGCAGAGACTCTGCGAGTCTGCTCAAGCAGGGCCATCACCGGATTGCGGATCTGGCCAGTCAGCAACCAGGCAATCACAACGACAAAGCCAAGGGTGATCAGGCTAACGACGATGCTCATGGTTCTGGCACTGTCGTAGAGATCGGCCACCCCTTTGGTCATCTGCTCGGCGATTTCATTGTTGATCTCGCGCAGGCGATAGGATTTGGCCCCAGCCTCTTCCAACGCAGCTCTGGTCTCGTTTTTGCGCAGGCTTCTGACTTTATCCAGATCACCGGCAGCAAAGGCACTCATCAACTCTTCGTGCACCGAGAAGTACTTGGCTCCGGCACTGCGGAGTTGATCATAAACTTGCTTCTCTTCATCGGTGGTGAAAGGCAAGGCACCATATTTATCTGCCGCAGTCTCAAACTCCTGCTTGGCCTTGTTGAAGGTGAGCGTCCGTTCACTCACCTCCTGCGCATCCTTGTTGAGCCCGCCAATGACCTGAGCCAGTTCAGAACGGCGTGCATCCAGAATGGCCACATGCATCTGGCTGGCATAACGGGTGGAAGGCAGCAAATTGGTAGTGATGGTTTCGGTATCATCATAAAGCTTGGCCAACTGGCTGATGGAGAACCAGGCCAAACCCAGCACCAGCAAAGCCAGTATGGCGAAACCAGCACTCAGCTTCTGGCCAATAGACATGTTTTTGAACATAGGAGGGGTTCCTTGAAATAGGTCTTCACTCCCGCAACGTCCCTCGGGAATGGTCATATAGAGCATAGCCTGCAAGCAGAAAATCGAAGTGTTTCATATCGCTTCTGCATACCGGAATATCGGCCTGCCCCCTCCGCGCTAAAGGTGCATTGTCTGTTCACACTTTAATAACTATTTCATCAGCTCCAACAACTGCTGACGCAACCCTGCCGGGTCGCCCAAAAAGTCGGACACTCGGACAGGGCTCACCTTGCCATCGCACTCCAGCCCAAGCGTGGGGTAGCCCTGACCACCAACCCTCTTCATCCACCCCTGGCTGTCAGCCAAATGTTGCAGCAGAAGGGCCTGCAGATAGGCTTGCTGGAACGCCTCTTCACTGATCCCCTGCTCTGCTGCCAGCGTGGCCAGATGTTCGGCGGAGCCCACCCAGATCCCGTCCCGATAATGGGATTGCTGGATCCGGTGCAGCATGGTCAGGCCATCACCACCCAGAGCGGTGACTGCCAGTACCGCACGGATCGGCGGTTCGGAGTCCAGCAAACAGCCATCACGTAGCAGAAGATCATTGAAATAGCGCTCGCCAAAAGGCTGACCGGTCAGCGCTTCGATCCGCTGATCATGAGGCCGGACGTAGTCGCGCAGCGCTTCGCCCATCGGCTGACGACGCACACCCAGCCAGAGTCCGCCAGCATGGAGCTCAATCTTCAGCCCGGTAATGGTGGCCGCACTTTGCAGCAGGGGCGCCGCACCGTAGCACCAGCCACAGAGGGGGTCATAAACATAATGGAGAACGGGATTCTGTTGCTTCATGGTATCTCTCTTCACATTCAGGATAAAAAACCGGGCCTTCTGGCCCGGTAAAAAAACACAGGGATACGGCTCAGTGAATTACCACTTCATCTCGCCGGTATTGACCTTGGCACCGATGGCCAGACCATCGTCAACCGGCAGGGAGGGGTAGGCCTTCTTCAAGCTATCGATCAGCTGGCCGGAGTTCTTCGCTTTCGCCAGCTCTTGCTCGAAACGCTGCACATAGTCACGGGTAAAGGTCACTGCTTCGCTCCCTTTCGGTTCTGCCCCCAGGAAGTGGCCCGGCACTACCCGCTCGGGTTTCAGCGCCAGCAGCTTGTCGAGAGCCTGAACCCAGTTGCTGCGGGCCGCTTTGGTCTGGCTGTCGGCCATCCAGACATGCACACCGTGGTAAACCGGCACACCACCAAAAGCGGTCTTGATGGAAGGCGCCCAGAGGTAGGCATTCGGTGTGTTCATCTCTTTGATTTCGATCTTCTCGCCATCAAGGGTCAGCTGGCTGGCAGTCATCACTTGCGGCACGGTCAGGCTCTTCGGAGCCCCTTTACCCAGGATCGGTCCCCAGTAAGCCAGTTTGGCATCCTTGGTCTCCTTGATGTGGTCGACCACGTGCTGGTCGGCCAGCACCTTCACGTTCGGGAAGGCGGCCAGTACCGGCTCCAGACCGAAGTAGAAGTCGGGGTCACCGGCGCTGATATAAACGGTGGTCAGCTGCTTGCCACTCTTCTTGATCATGTCGACCAGCGCCTGACCATTCTGTACGTCGAACTGGGCATCGATCAGGATGGCCTCTTTATCGCCCGCTACCAGCGAGGAGGAGACCGGGAAGATCGCCTTTTCACCGGGGTTGTAGACGGTCACGCTCAGCGGGCCCGCCAGAACGGCGCCGCTCAACAGGGTGGTGGTCAGAGTCAGGTTGCGGATCAGGTTGTTCATCATGTTTTCCTCATTAATCATTCGGGGGTTCATTTGATGGACAGAGTTTATTAGATCACTTAAGGTGCAAATACAGCACTAACAGCGCATCACTGTTGCACAAATCGAACATATAGAGAGCCATACATGGATCGACTGACCGCTTTACGGGTCTTCGTCAGCGTAGTCGAACAGGGGAGCCTGAGTGGCGCCGGCGAGAAACTGGATATGTCGCGCGCCATGGTGTCGCGCTACCTGGCCGAGCTGGAGAGCTGGATGGGTGCCCGGCTGCTGCATCGCACCACCCGGCGTCTGAGCCTGACCGGCCCGGGCGAGGAGGCGCTGAACCGGGCCCGCGCCATGCTGGCGTTGGGAGAGGAGATGGAGCAGATCGCCGTGAAGGGGGATGATGCCCCCAAGGGGCAACTGCGGATCACCAGCAGTTACTCCCTCTCGGAAGCCTTGCTGGTTGGCGCGGCCAACGACTATCTGGCGCAATACCCGGGCACCGCCATCGATATCCTGCTGCTGGATAGAACCGTCAATCTGGTGGAGGAGCGGATCGATCTGGCCGTGCGCATCACCAACGATCTCGACCCCAATCTGGTGGCTCGCCGACTTGGCACCTGCCATTCGGTGGTCTGCGCCAGCCCGGCCTATCTGGCCAACCACCCGGCACCGCAAAAGGTGCAGGATTTGGCGCTGCACAACTGCCTCACCTACACCTACTTCGGCAAGAGTCTGTGGGAGTTCAACGGCCCGGACGGCCCCGAATCGGTGCCGGTCAGCGGCAACCTGAGTGCCAATATCTCCAACCTGTTGCTGGAGGCGACCCTGGGCGGTGCCGGGATCAGCCTGCAACCACGCTACTCGGCCCAGCCCTATCTTGAGCGGGGAGAGCTGGTCCCGCTGCTGACCCAGTGGCAACCCAAGCGACTCGGCGTTTACGGGGTGTATGCCACCCGCAAGCAGATGTCACCGCTGCTGCGCAGCTTCCTCGATTTTCTGCTGGCCCGCATGGCGGCAGACCCGCTTTGGCGGGAGTGACAACATCCAGCAATGCAGAAGGGGCCACAGAGGGCCCCTTCTTTAATCAACTGTTCAAGGCTGCGTCAGGCTTCGAAGCCAAACGGAGTCACCGGAGGCTTCACCTCCCCCTCTTCGTCGACGAAGATGTCACGGTACGCCACATAGATGGAGTAGTTGAGCGCCGGGATCACCACCAGCAGACCCACCAGTAACAGCACAGCGCCAAAGAGCAGCAGGATGGCGCAGAGGATCCCCCACCAGAAGAAGGGCCACATGTTGCGCCAGCAGCCGGCAAAGCTGAGGCGAGCCGCCTGCAAAATACCGATATCGTGGAAATAGATGAGGGCTGGCGCGAAAGTGACCGCCATCAGCACCGGAATAACCAGCATCATCCCCACCAGCAGTACGATCAACAGCTGCTGCACCTGCAGGGCAGAGACCACCATGCTATCGGGATCCTGGGTCAGCACCGAGAGCAGACCCCACATGGAGAGCAACCCCACGCAAACCAGCCCAATCAGGGTGAAAAGTGCCAAGACCAGCAGACCACCCAGCATCAGGGGGGTCAGCTTGTGGCGAAAACCGGCAAAGAGATCGTTGAAGTTGAGCGCTTCACCGCGGTATCCCCTAGCTGCTACAACGGCCCATCCCGCTCCCCACACCATATAGAGCAGTTGGGAGATCAGCCCGCCGGCTGGCAGCAGGTCGAGCACCATGCCAACGCCGAACCAGAACACCACCATGGCGACGCTGGCACCCATCCCCTTGTTGAAGATATCGAACCCGCTGCGAACCCAGACCCAGCCACGGCTGAGCGGGTGGCGGGCCGGTGCTTGGCGCAAAGGGGATAATCCATTCATGTCGTCTCCTCGGTGTATCGCAGGCATCAGTGCCGGATGCCGATTCTAGAGGCTGGACACCAGTGACTCAATGGCGAAGCAGGATGTCAGCGACATAAAACCTGACGCAGCCAACCCCGATTGTCCGCTCTTTTCAACACCCGGCACTGGCTGCAACTACGCAGAGAGGGCAAAATCGTCTCCCTGCGCCCGCAGGCCAATCAGCCCACGGGGCGCACTTTCCGCCATCTGAAGCGTTTTAACAGCGAGTGGTATCGTCATGAGAGTTGTGTGTTGTCTGTTGTTATTGCTGGCCAGCCAGTCGGCGCTTGCCGAAGGTTTTATCAGCCGTCTGCTCAACCATCCGGTGCCGGGCGGCGTGGCCGTTGTCCCCCTTGGCAAGGCATCCCCGGCGCCACAAGCCCATTATCAGGGCAAGCCCGTACTGGTCGTGCAGGAAGATGGCCAGTGGATCGCCATCGTAGGCATCTCCCTCAAAAGCCCGCTTGGTAACCAAAACCTGACCACAAGCGATGGTCGCACCCTCGCCTTCACCGTGACACCGAAGCACTACCGCGAGCAGCACATCAAGCTAAAAAACAGCCGTCAGGTCAATCCGCTCGCCGAAGACATGACCCGTATCAACCGTGAACTGGCCGAACAGACACGAGCTTATCAAACCTTTAGTCCCAACCAGCCGAGCAATCTGATGTTCGACAAGCCGGTCGATGGCCCGCTATCGAGCCCGTTCGGCCTGCGCCGCTTCTTCAATGGCGAGGAGCGCAATCCCCACTCCGGGCTCGACTTCGCCGTCGGCGCCGGCACCCCGATCAAATCCCCCGCTGCCGGCAAGGTGATCCTGATTGGCAACTACTTCTTCAACGGCAATACCGTCTTTGTCGACCACGGTCAGGGGCTCATCAGCATGTTCTGCCACATGTCGAAAATCGATGTGAAGCTCGGCCAGAGTCTGCCGCGCGGCGGCATTGTCGGACGGGTCGGTTCAACCGGTCGCGCCACCGGGCCCCATATGCACTGGAACGTCAGCCTCAACGACACCCGGGTCGATCCCGCCATCTTTATCGGCGCGTTCAAGCCCTGATAATGACAAAGGCAGCCAATCGCTGCCTTTGTTGTATAAAACGTCCGGTATTCTTACTAGTCCTGCGTGTGGGAGCCGGACTCCTGACACATCGCCCGCCACATCAGCAACACCAGCAGAGTGCTGCAGGTCGGCAGTGCCAGCCACACCCCGGCCACGCCCCACAGGGTCGAGAATCCCCACAGGAAGCCACCGATCAGCAGCAGCTTGCCACCAGTCAGCAGCGAGGCAATGCGGGGACGGTTGATCGCCTGAAAATAGGTGGCGCCCACCAGCAGCAATCCCTCCATCGGCAGCCCCCAGAAGTAGAGCCAGATCCCGAGCGTTGCCACCGGCAGCAGAGTCGCATTGTCGCCTGCAAAGAGGTAGACAGCCCCCTCGGGCCAGAGGTAGAGCGGCACCATGCCACAAAGTGCGATGGCGACGGTCACCCCCAGCGCCAGATTGCGGATCCGCAACACCCGTTGCCAGTTGCCCGCGCCGGCATTGAAGCTGGCGATGGGCTGGATCCCCATGGCGATCCCCTCGAAGATGAGATAGAAGAAGGCCTCGGTATAGCTGATCACCCCGTAGGCAGCGACATGCAAAGAGGTACCGACAGCCAGCAACGCCTTGTTATGCAGCGCCAGCACCACCGAGAGGTAGAGGTACATCAGGAAGCTGGAGAAGCCGAGTTTCACCGTCTCCAGCATCAGCCGCCAGTCGGGCAGCAGGGTATCCCAACCGATGCGCAACTTGCTGCGCGGAGTAAAGAAGTGCCACAGACAAAGACCACCGGTAACAGCCTGGGAGAGCATGGTGGCAATCGCGGCCCCCGCCAGCCCCCATGGAATGACCGCCATCAGCAGATAGTCGAGCAGCACGTTGAGCAAACCGCCCCCGACCAGGATCCAGGTAGTCAGTCCCGGCCGCCCGTCGTTGCGCAGCAGGGCGGTAAAGGCCATGGAGAGCACGGCAAAGACGCCGAGCCAGGCATACCACTGCAGATAGGCCAGACCGGCGGTAAAAATATCCCCTTCGGCCCCCATCCAGGCCAGCATCTCATCGCCATAGTTGATGCCGATGAAAGCGAGCACGGCGGCAGCCACCAGCACCATCACCAGTGCATTGCCGACAATATGGCGCGCCCGTTTTTGCTCCCCCTTGCCAAGGTAGAAAGAGGCGAGCGAGGAGGAGCCCATGCCGATCAGCGCACCAACAGCGTAGAGCACGGCGCAGATGGGATAGGCGAGCATCAGTCCGGCCAAGCCATCCTGCCCCAGAATATGGCCGACAAAGATGCCATCAATGGTGACATAGATGCCGGTGACCAGCATGGCGGCCACGGTCGGGGTGACATAGCGCCAAAAGAGGCGGGAAAGAGGGGCGGTGCCCAGATCGACTGCGGACATAAAATGCTCAATGGAGGGAAAAACGGCCAGAATAATAGCCAAATCGGGCCGGGATCGCCCGTTATTTGTGTTACAAATCATTAATATTGAACGCTTTACCCTCTTCTGCCCCTGCTTTAGGCTAGGGCAACCTCTTATGAACGGACACGTGCTTCATGTTGCAACGCCTGCTCGCCCTCCTGCTTCTTTCCCTCGCTCTGCTCACGACCACGGCACAGGCCGATGACACCATCGCCCAGGCCGAAGCGCTGCTGCAAAGCGTCCCCAAGAGCGATACGCCGGAAAATCAGAAACTGAGGGAGAGCTATCAGCAGGCACTGCAGTTTGCCCGGGAAGCAGAACGTTACCGGGAGCAGGGCAAAGCCTATCAGCAGGTATTGATCGACTATCCCGAGGAGTCGGCCCGCCTCAAGGAGAGCCTGCGCAACTATCAGCCCAAGAGCCGTCCAGCCCTCTCCAGTCTCAAGGAGGAGAGCCTGCGCCAGGCCATTGGCCTTAGCAGCAACCGCCAGATGATGCTGCGCAAAGAGCGTCAGGGCATCATGGACAGCCTCAATCAGCTGGAGAGCACCGGTCAGGATTACCATCTGCGAGTGGATGATCTGCGCAAACAGCTGCAAGTCACCCGCAGTCAGCTGGAGCGACTCAACTTCAGCAGCGAATCGGATCGGCTGCAGGAGGCACAACTGCTGCTGACCCGGATCAAGGAGCAGAGTATCTCCGACCGGATCCAGATGCTGGAGCTGGAGCAGCTCTCGGCCCAGCAGCGCAGCGATCTTGGCAAGCTCAAATTGCAGGAGCTCAATCTGACCATTGCCGATGAGGACGAGTGGCAAGCGGCCCTGATGGCCCAGCAAAACCAGTTGCGTCGGGAGAAGACCGAGCAGGCACTGGAAGAGAGCGAGCGACTGCGCAAACAGCTCTCTGACGATATGCCCCTGCTGCTGGAGCAGCAGCAACAGAATCAGGCTCTCTCCATCCAGCTCGGCCGGCTGGAGGAGCAGATCGAAGAGGTGCAGGACAGGCAACGCAGCGTCGACAAGAATCTGTTTGAGCTCAACGAACTGGTCAACTCGGTGCGCGAGCAGCTTGAATGGCTGCAGATAAGCGACGCTTACGGCGAGAACCTGCGCAGCAAGCTGGCCGATTTGCCCGCCTACTACCCCCTCGACAAGCTCGAATCCGAAATCGTCAGCGCCCGCATGGCCAAATATCAGTACGAGACCGAGCAGGATACCCTCAAGGATCCCCGTCAGCTGCGCGACCAGCTCCTCGCCAATGAAGAGGTCTCCCTTGACCGCCCGCAGCAGGCAGTGCTCGACAATCTGCTCAAGGCTCGCCGCCAGCTGCTGACCCGTCTCAACGACGCGTCCGACACCCTGATTCAGGAGCAGACCCGGCTCAAGCTGCTCTACAGCCATCGCAACAGCAAGATCGACGAGATCCGTGAGCTCAGCGCCAGTCACCTGTTCTGGATGCCGGATGTGCGGCCGCTCACCCCCTCCGTCATGCTCGGGGTGCCTGCCGCCCTATCGCTGGCTTTCAATCCGGAGAACTGGCTGCAAGTCCCCCACGCTATCGCCGAAAACACGCCGCTCAGTCTGACCCTGGCCACGCTGGGACTGCTGGTACTGGCCTGGAGCTGGTTCAAACTGGCTCGCCATCTGACCCACTATTGCGACCACATAGCACCACGGATCGGCAAGGTAACCCAGGACAAGTTCAGCCTTACCAGCCGGCTGCTGTTGCGCTCTCTGCTTGCAGCCATGCCGCTCCCCGCCATGGTACTGATGGTGCGGGGGCTGCTGGGCGGTGCCTGGCAATACCCCTTTGCCGTGGCTATCGGCCGTGGCCTTGGCGAGATCTGGTTTCTGCTGCTGGCACTGGTGCTGGCCCGTCACCTCACCCTTGAGAAGGGGATCCTGATCCACCACTTTCGCTGGCCAAAAGAGCAGGTGCAGAAAGTGTGGGGACAGTTTCGTACCCTGCTGCTGGTACTGATCCCGAGCTTTTTTGTGCAGGGGATGGCCAACAGCTATCAGGAGCACGCCTTCTACGACTCCCTCGGGCGGCTGGCCTTTATCATCGGCGCCCTCTGGCTGCTGCTCTTCTTCGCCCGTCTCAACCGGGAGCGACTGCCGCTCACCTGGGGCCAGAGCGATATGACCAAACCCCATCTGCTGCACCACTTCATCTGGAACAGCCTGATGCTGGCGCCGCTATTGGCGGTGATTGGCACCCTGTTTGGCTACTTTTATACCTCGCGCATTCTGCTGCGCCAGCTGGAGCTGAGCCTGCTGATGGGGCTTGGCTGTCTGCTTGTCTACTATCTGGCCAGACGCTGGATGCTGATCCAGCGTCGCCGGCTGGCCTTCGATCGGGCCAAGAGCAAGCGGGCGGAGATCTTGGCCCTGCGCGGCCGGGATGAATCGCACGAGGAGTTGAGCTCGGAGATCCCGGATGTCGTCGAGGAGACCGAGCTTGACCTCGATACCCTCAGCACCCAGTCGCTGGGGCTGATCCGCACTCTGCTGATGCTCGGCTTCACCCTGCTGGTGGTGGTGCAATGGTCGGATCTCAACTCCGCCTTCAGCTTCCTCAGCAACATCGAGGTGTGGCAGGTCAGCAGCAAGATTGGCGGCATAGAGCAGCTCTCGGCCATCACCTTGCAGGATCTGATGCTGACCGCCTTCGTCTTCATCCTGACCGTGGTCACCGCTCGCAACTTGCCGAGCCTGATGGAGCTGACCCTGCTGCAGCATCTGAGCCTCTCCCCCGGTACCGGCTTTGCACTCACCACCACCAGCAAGTATCTGGTGATCCTGATCGGCGCCCTCACCGGTTTCTCGATGCTCGGCATCGACTGGTCGAAGACCCAGTGGCTGGTTGCAGCTCTCTCGGTCGGTCTGGGTTTCGGTCTGCAGGAGATCTTCGCCAACTTCGTCTCCGGCCTCATCATCCTGTTCGAGAAACCGATCCGGCTGGGTGATACCGTCACCATCCGCGATCTGACCGGCACCGTCACCAAGATCAAGACTCGCGCCACCACCATAGTGGATTGGGATCGCAAGGAGATCATCGTCCCCAACAAGGCCTTCATCACCGAGCAGTTCATCAACTGGTCGCTCTCCGATGCTATCACCCGGGTACGACTGCGGATCCGCATCGGCCTGACCCGGGATCCCAAACTGGTTCAGACTATTCTGGAAGAGTCGGTCAAGGCATCGACACTGGTGCTCGATACTCCAACCCCCGAAGTGTTCCTGATCGAGTTCACCGACTCGGCACTGATCTACGAGATCCGGCTCTACGTGAACAACATGGATCACCGGATGCCCATCACCCACGAAGTTCACTCGCTGGTGCTGGAGAAGATGCAGCAACAGGGGCTCACCCTGCCCCACCAACAGATCGATATTCACTTGAGCAGGGGCTAACCCGGCCAATGAGAAAGGAGCAAACCATGCAGATCATTGCTCACCGGGGGGCCAGCGGCCTGGCCCCCGAGAACACCCTCAAAGCGATGGCCAAAGCGCTGGAACTGGGGGTCACCGCTATCGAGATCGACGTGCAGGCGGCCGATGGCGAGTTGTGGGTATTCCACGATCGGCGGCTCGAGCGCTGTACCAACGGCAAGGGAGTATTGACCGAGCAATCCCGCTCCTATCTGGAACAGCTCGATGCTGGCGAGGGGGAGATCATTCCGACCTTGTGGCAGGTGATGAGCCTGATTGACGGCAGATGTGAGCTGCATATTGAACTCAAAGGTACCAATACCGCCGATGCCGTCGCGGCACTGACCAAACGGGCCGAGAACGAGCTCGGCTTCACCGCTAGCCAATGGGTGATCTCCTCATTCCACCATCCAGAGCTGGCTCGCTTTGCGACCCTGCGACCCGATATCCGGATTGGCGCTCTTACGGCCAGTCTGCCGCTCGAACTTGCGCACTTTGCCGAACAGCTGGGAGCCTGGTCCATCAATTGCGATGTTGATTTCATTGACGCTGCGCTGGTCGATGATGCACATCGCCGTGGACTAAAGGTTCTGCTCTATACGGTCGATCACCTTGCCGACCAGCAACAGCTGGCTGCTATGGGGGTCGACGGCATATTCACCAATCGGCCCGACCGTTTTTTAACGCAGTGAGCAACCCGCATCCGGATGGATAAGCGTGAGGTTAACCGCTAACTTTAAGTCGTAGACCGGGATAAAAAGAGTCCAACTTCGGCCGATAAGAGATGGCACATAACAATAATTCGCTCGAACACACTTCAGACTGACGCTCACAAGGAAGTAACTATGAACTTATCCATTAAAAACAAACTTGTTCTGGCTATCGGGATCATCATTCTGGTGATCACCGGCCTGCAGGTCTGGTACAACACCTCGCAGCTGCGCAGCGAAACCCAGCGACTGATCTGGAGCTTTATCGACGAAAGTTCAGCCGCCAACGTCAAGGGAATCTCCCGCTGGCTCGATGCCCGCGTCAACATGGTCAGCTCCACCAAGGAGGCGTTTGCCAAAGAGGATAACCCCATCAGCCATCTGGCCCAGTCCATGAATGCGGGCGGGTTTGATCTCGTCTATGTGGGCACAAATGATGGCAAGATGATCCAGAGCAAGCCGACCGATCTGCCCGCCGGCTACGACCCGCGCCAGCGCCCCTGGTACAAGGACGCCATGGCCGCAGGTAAAATGACCATCACTGCACCCTATGCAGATATCTCCACCGGGCAGCTGATTATCACCATCGCCGAACCGTTCCAGCGTGGCAATACCCAGGGGGTGATCGCCGGTGACGTATCCATCAGCGGATTGGTCTCCGACATTCTGGCGGTCAATACCGAAGGCACCTACGCGGTACTTATCGACAGCAGCGGTACCATCATTGCCCACCCGGATGCTTCACTGACCCTGAAACCAGCCACCGCCCTCTCCCCTGAGCTGACTGCCTCCGGGGTCAATCGCATTGCTCATGACGGCACCATTTCAGAGATGGATATCAGCGGCAAACTGAGCGTGTTTGACCTGAACCAGATCCCCAATACCGACTGGTACTACGGCATTGTGGTCGATGAGGCGGTGGCCTATCAGTCGGTCAAACGCATGGTCACGTCAGCACTTCTGCAAGGCCTGCTCACCATCATCATCGTGGCGGGTTTCTCCTATGTCGCCATCAATGGCTCTCTGGCTCCGCTGAAAACCCTGGGTGAAGCGATTGCCGATCTCTCCCGTGGCAATGGCGATCTCACTCGCCGCATCAAGATTGAGCGTGAAGACGAGGTCGGCGTGGTCGCCAAACACGTCAACACCTTTATCGAGCGGATCCATGTGATGGTGCAGGATATATCTAACTCCTCCGGCCAACTCAACCAGCAGGCCAAGTCCTCACACAACATGGCAGAGAAGGCCAATCAGGGGCTGGCTCGCCAGCAAAACGAGATCTCCCAGATTGCAACGGCCGTCCACGAAATGTCAGCCACAGCCGTCGAGGTAGCCAGCAACGCCGAGCAGACAGCCGAAGCGGCGCGCTCCTCCAGCAGCAGCTGTGAACATGGCAAGCAGGTCATCGCCCGCAACCAGCGTTCCATCACCGATCTGGCAACTCAGGTCGAGCAGGCCTCCAACATCATTCAAGAGCTGGAGAAGAACGCGCAGGAGATCAATACCATCCTCTCCACCATTCAGGGCATCGCAGAACAGACCAACCTGCTGGCACTGAACGCCGCTATTGAAGCTGCTCGTGCCGGCGAACAGGGCCGTGGCTTTGCGGTGGTGGCAGACGAGGTGCGGGTGCTGTCACAGCGCACTCACAGCTCCACCGTCGAGATCCGCAGCATGATCGAAACCCTGCAGCGCAATACCCAGGGGGCGGTCAGCACCATGCATGAAGGGCAGTTGCTGGCCCAGAACAGCGTGGATGATGCCAACAACGCCACCCAGGCGCTGGAGCAGATCACCGCTTCCATCAACCAGATCTCCGACATGGCGACCCAGATCTCCAGCGCCGCCGAGGAGCAACGAGCTGTTACTGACGAGGTCAGCCGCAACATTCAGGCGGTGAAAGACGTGTCTGACGAGCTGGCCGTAGATGCCGACAGCTCACGCCATCTCTCTGAACAACTTAAAAATATTTCGGGTGAATTGAGTAATCAGGTCGGTATGTTCCGGATCTGACGATGATAAGAAAGGGGCCGTACAGGCCCCTTTACTTTTTTAAATATCGCTTAATTATCAGTGAGTAATCTAACACTACCGTCGCCTCTCCTCCTTCCTGTTGCCCCCGCCATCCAGTAGCTCCCATCGGATATATTCCACTTTTTCAGCCACAAAAAGGATTAGTAATTTTTATGCATATATTTAAATGCCAATAATTATCATTAAAAAGTTTTAATAAAAAACTTAAAATTTTTTTCGTGAGTACCTAAAAAGAGAGGTGATTCGCATTTTATTGAAAGAAAACTACGTATAATCCGGAAGTTAAAGTCTTCGTAGCAAGGTGTTTTACTGCTCAATAACACCAAAAAATGACGAAAATTACGACATTTTCATCCAGGGATCAGGGTGTTTTAGAAAAAAATAACTACGAAAAATGGAATAAAACCAAGCTGTTTGACTTGCATCAAGCCTGAATTTTTTTCATAGAGCAAAATCGTGCCCAGCAAATCTATCCCTAAGGAGGCAGATGTGGATATTATCAAGACCGATGTAGCCATCATCGGTGCCGGCGGTACTGGCCTGCGCGCCGCTATCGCTATAGCCGAATCACAGCCAGACCTGGATATCGCCCTGATTTCCAAAGTCTATCCGATGCGTAGCCATACCGTGGCAGCCGAAGGTGGCGCCGCCGGTGTCGTTCGTGATGACGACTCCCTCGAAAACCACTTCAACGACACCGTCTCCGGTGGTGACTGGCTGTGTGAGCAGGACGTTGTCGATTACTTCGTCAACAATGCGACCAAAGAGATGATCCAGCTGGAGCACTGGGGTTGCCCCTGGAGCCGCAAGCCGGATGGCAAAGCCAACGTGCGTCCGTTTGGTGGCATGAAGGTTCCCCGTACCTGGTTCGCCGCTGACAAATCCGGTTTCCACATTCTGCACACCCTGTTCCAGACCTCCGTCAAATACCCGAGCATCAAGCGCTTCGACGAGCACTTCTGCCTCGACCTGATCGTGGAAGATGGTCGCGTTCAGGGCGTTCTGACCTTTGACATCCAGAACGGCATCACCCGCTTCATCCAGGCCAAATCCGTGATTCTGGCAACTGGTGGTGCTGGTCGTGTTTACCGTTACAACACCAACGGCGGCATTGTCACCGGTGACGGCATGGCACTGGCCTATCGTCACGGCGTACCGCTGCGTGACATGGAATTCGTTCAGTATCACCCGACCGGTTTGCCGGGTACCGGCATCCTGATGACCGAAGGTTGTCGTGGTGAGGGTGGCGTCCTGCTCAACAAGGATGGCTACCGCTACCTGCAAGACTACGGCTTGGGCCCGGAAACTCCGATCGGCCAGCCGAAGAGCAAATACATGGAACTGGGTCCGCGCGACCGCGTTTCCCAGGCATTCTGGCAAGAACAGCAGAAAGGCCGCGTGATCCAGGGCCCAATGGGCGATGTAGTTCACCTCGACCTGCGTCACCTCGGCGAGAAGTACCTGAAAGAGCGTCTGCCGTTCATCTGCGAACTGGCCAAAGCCTACGTCAACGTGGATCCGGCCAAAGAGCCTATCCCGGTACGTCCGACTGCCCACTACACCATGGGTGGTATCGAGACCGACAACAAGTGTGCCACCCGTCTGGCCGGCCTCTACGCCGCTGGCGAATGTGCCTCCGTTGGTCTGCACGGCGCCAACCGTCTGGGTTCCAACTCCCTGTCCGAGATCGTGGTATTCGGCAAGCTGGCTGGTGAACAAGCCGGTGAATTCGCCAAGACCCAGAAGCATGGCAATACCGAAGCGCTGGTCGCCAAGGCCGAGGCTCTGGTCAAGCAGCACCTCTCCCTGCTCGACATCGATGGCACCGAGAACCCGGCAGACATCCGCAACGAACTGGGCACCTCCATGGAAGCCGGTGTCGGTATCTACCGTACCGAAGAGCTGATGCAGGGCACCATCGACAAGATCAACGAGCTGAAAGCCCGTTACAAGAAGGTCAAGATCAACGACAAGTCCTCTGTCTTCAACACCGACCTGCTGTACGCCATCGAACTGGGTTACATGCTGGACGTGGCAGAAGCCATGGCTCACTCCGCCATCAATCGTAAAGAGTCCCGCGGTTCCCACCAGCGTCTGGATGGTTACGAAGAGCGTGATGACGTGAACTTCCTCAAGCACACGCTCTCGTTTTACAACAATGGCGAAACGCCCTCCATCGATTACTCCGATGTGAAGATCACTAAGTCCCAGCCGGCAAAACGCGTGTACGGCTCCGAGGGTGAGAAACAAGACGAGGCTAAGAAGAATGGCTGAGATGATTGAAATTGAAATCCTGCGCTATCGTCCGGAGCAGGATAACGAGCCCTGGATGCAGACCTTCCAGGTGCCCTACCAGAGAGAGATGTCTCTGCTGGATGCGCTGCAATACATCAAGGATCACCTGGACTCTACCCTGAGCTTCCGCTGGTCCTGCCGGATGGCGATCTGCGGCTCCTGCGGCATGATGGTCAACGGTGTGCCCAAGCTGGGCTGCAAGGCATTCCTGCGCGACTATCTGCCGGGCAAAATGACCATCGAGCCGCTCAACAACTTCCCGATCGAGCGTGACCTGGTGGTCGACATGTCCGATTTCATCGAGAAGCTGGAAAGCATCAAGCCCTACATCATCCCGAGCGAGCCGCGCAACCTGTGCGATGGCGAATACATCCAGACTCCGGCAGAGATGGCGAAGTACAAGCAGTTCTCCCAGTGCATCAACTGTGGTCTCTGCTACGCGGCCTGCCCGCAGTACGGCATCAACAAGAAGTTCACCGGTCCGGCGGCACTGGCTCTGGCCTATCGCTACAACGTCGACAACCGTGATGCCGGCGCCAAAGAGCGTATGCGCATCATCAGCCAGGACGAAGGCGTCTGGGGCTGTACCTTCGTGGGCTATTGCTCCGAAGTGTGCCCGAAGGGCGTCGATCCGGCAGCGGCCATCCAGCTTGGCAAGGTAGAGAGTGCCAAGGACTACATGATCGCCATGTTCAAGCCAGATTGAGAGCAGGATTGAGACCATGAACAACACTGAAAGCAAACGTAAACCTTACGTCCGCGAAATGAAGAAAGACTGGTGGCTGAAGAACGCCTTCTACACCGGTTACATGATCCGCGAAGGCACCAGTATCTTCGTCTCCATCTACGCTGTTGTGCTGATGTGGGGTCTGATGCGTCTGGTACAGGGTCAGGAAGCGTTCAATGGCTGGCTGGAATCCCTGCAAAGCCCGATCGCCATCCTGTTCCACGTGATTGCGCTGGCAGCCTGCCTGTTCCATGCCAAGACCTGGTTCGCTCTGGCGCCGAAAGCCATGCGTATCTTCCGTGGTGAAGACCTGGTGCCGGAGAAACCGATCGTCATCGCCCAGTATGTGGCGCTGGCTGTGGTATCCCTGCTTGTCCTGATCATCGTGGCCTGAGGAGAAAACAATGAGACGTTCTGACGAGCCAATTTACTGGGGTCTGTTTGGTGCGGGTGGCATGGTCGTTGCCATGCTGCTGCCGGTCATTGTCCTCATCACCGGTCTGCTGGTACCCATGGGTATCATGGACGTAGAGACCATGAGCTATGACCGCGTTCTGGCATTCGCCAGCTCCTGGTGGGGTGCCTGCATCCTGCTGGTGATCATCGCTCTGCCGATCTGGCACGGCATGCACCGTATCTACCACGGTCTGCATGATCTGGGGATCCACACCACCAAGCTGCACCACTATGTGTTCTATGGCTTTGCCTTCCTGGTATCTGCCATTACCGTCGGTCTGCTGATGGTGCTGGTACTCCAGTAATCACCGCACAACTGATTGAACAAACCGGGCCAAGTGCCCGGTTTTTTTTATTGCAGCATCCCCACGCATCCTTGCCGCTGACTTTTTCAACAAATTAAACAAAAACCGGATCTTCTTCTTTTCAGAGGACGATCATCCTCACATATCACCAACGTCACCCCGCATATCAGCAAGGCTCCTTGACCCCCATCAAATAATTGATAGCCGTATCAACCATAATTTATCCGATTAAATAATTATTCATGTGGAGCTATCTATGAGCGAAAAAAACCGTCCGGTGACGATCGGCTGTTATCTGGCACTGGCCTTTGCCATTGTCTTCTTCTCCGGGCTGCTGCAGTCCAACCAGTGGTACGGGGTATTTGACTTCACTACGCTGAACGGTTCGTTCGGCACCATGGTGCAGAGCGTCAGCGAAAACGGGGATGGTATCAAAACAGCCATGACCGACATGCGTGGCAAGGGAGGCAATGGCGCTCGCGATGGCTTCCTGTTCGCCCTGACCCTGATCCCCACCGTGATGTTTGCCCTCGGCATGATCAACGTGCTTGAGCACTACGGCGCGCTGGATGCCGCCCGCAAGCTGCTGACTCCGCTGCTTCGCCCGCTGATGGGGATCCCGGGCAACACCGGCCTCGCCCTTATCGCCTCGCTGCAGAGTACCGATGCGGGTGCTGCCATGACTCGCCAGCTCAAGGATGAAGGGCTCATCACCAAGCGCGAGACCGACGTGTTCACCATGTTCCAGTTCTCCGCTGGCGCCACCATAGTCAACTTCTTCTCCTCCGGTGCCGTGCTCTTCACCCTGACCCTGGCTGACGGCACCCAGGCGGTCAGCTCCTCCATCGGGCTGGCAGTCGCCGTGATGTTCGTCTTCAAGTTCATTGGCGCCAATCTGTTCCGGGTCTATCTCAACCTCACCGAAGGCAAGAGTGCCGACAACAGCAAACGCGATCAGACCCTTACCACCCAGGAGCAAGCCAAATGAGCCAGGCCAACGTCAAGAAACCCATCGTCACCGATATCTTCGTCGAAGGGGCCAAGAAGGGATGGGTCATCGCTACCACCTCCACCGTTCCCAACGTGCTGATGGCCTTCGTCATCATCAAAGCGCTGCAGATCACCGGCGCGCTGGACGCCATGGGCGCCATCTTCTCCCCCGTCATGGCCATCTTCGGCCTGCCCGGTGAAGCGGCAGCCGTGCTGATCGGCGCCTGGATGTCGATGGGCGGTGCAGTCGGTGTGGTCATCACCCTGTTCGATCAGGGGATCCTCAACGGCACTCACATCGCCATTCTGGCGCCAGCCATCTACCTGATGGGTTCACAGGTGCAGTACATGGGCCGCATCCTCGGCTGTATCGGTACCGAAGGGCGCTATATCCCGGTCATGATCGCCATCTCGGTGCTCAACGCCTTTGGCGCCATGCTGGTAATGAACATCATCCTGTGACCCCGGATCTGATAGCGGAGCAAACAATGACTTTTTCTTTGGATCAATATCTGGCCGAGCTGGCCCCCCTGATCAATCTGGATTGCGGCTCTCTGCACCAGCCGGGCATTGCCACAGTGGCCGAGCTGATGGCCGCCAAATACGAGGCCATGGGCGGCTGGCAGATCAAACGGGTCGACTGCGGCATCGCCGGGGTCGGGCTGGAGATCCGCAACCAGCCGCAGGCCGAGCAGATCGACATCATGCTGATCGGTCATATGGATACCGTCTTCCCGGTCGGTACCGCAGCCGAACGCCCGATGAGTGTCGATGGCGAGCGCGCCTACGGCCCCGGCGTCTCCGACATGAAATCCGGCCTGCTCAACATCGTCTATGCCCTGCGTGCACTGCCCCGCGAGGTGCGCGATCGCCTGAGCATCTGCGTCTGCATGAACCCGGACGAGGAGATTGGCTCCCTCCACTCCAGCGACTGGCTGGCATCGGTGGCCAAGCAAGCCAGACAAGTGCTGGTGGCCGAAGCGGCCCGTGCCGATGGCTCGCTGGTCAAGGCTCGCAAGGGAATGGCACGCTATCGCATCGACTTCACCGGCAAGGCGGCTCACGCCGGCAACGAGCCGCAGAAGGGGCGCAGCGCCATCACCGAGCTGGGTCACTGGATCCTCGCCATCAATGCCCTGACCAACTTCGAGAGCGGCACTACCCTCAACATCGGCATCGTCGAGGGGGGCAACGGCGCCAACATAGTGCCGGCCCACGCCAGCGCGGTGGTGGATGTGCGCTTCTGGGACAATCAGGAGTACAACCTGGTCAACGATCATCTGTTGACCCTGGTCGAGCGGCCCCATCTGGAAGGGGTCACCATCAAGCTGACCCGCGAGGCGCATAAACCGGCCATGGTGCCGTCAGAAGGCACTCAGGCACTGATGCAGCTGGTGGAGGAGTGCGGCGCCGAACTGGGGCTGCCCATTCGCTGGCAAGAGGTAGGGGGCGGCTCAGATGCCAACCTCACTGCCGCCCTCGGCATCCCCACCCTGGATGGTCTGGGCCCCATTGGTGCCGGTTTCCACAGTGACGAGGAGTATCTCGATCTGGCCAGCATTGGCCCTCGCATCGAACTGCTGGTGAAGGTGCTGACCCGCATCGCAGCCTGATGGTTTTCCCATAAAACGGAAGAGCCAGCCGGTTTGCACCGGCTGGCTCTTTTTCATCTGATAAATCTGGGTGATTAGCCTTCTTGGCGCTTACTCCATCGGCGGCAGGAAGCGGCGCATCACCTCCTCCGCATGACCCTGCTCCTGAAATGCCACCAACGTCTGATTCAGGCGGGTAACCAGCTCGTAGGCACGAGGCGATCCCTTGCTGACCAGCAGATAGAATCCCTTGCGACTTGGCAGGGCGAGATTGAGCAGACCGGGTTCGCTCTGGTAGATGCCCAGGGTTAACCCGCCAACAAGCGGCTCAATCTCGCTTGGCAAGAAGTCACAGCGATCCCGCCCCAGCATGTCGAGCGCCTGTTGCAACTGCTTGACCCGGCGTGGCTCCTGCGCGAGCCCATAGGGGGCATAGTTATAGCCAATCACGCCGCATACCCGTGAGCTGTTGACCGTCTGCAGATCGGGCGCTTCAGGATAGCGGCGCTTGAGATAGAAGAAACCGAGATGGGTGTAGTAGAGCGGCACGCTGTAGAAGGCGAACTCGGCCCGCTCCGGCTTGTAGCTGGCATCCCAGGTCAGCTCGCACAGGCCGTTCTGGTGATAATCCGCCAGCTCCTGTTGCACCCGTGCCCAGGGCAGATAGCGGATCTGGTAGGACAAGCCATTTTTCTTGATGGCATCGAGCACCAGCGTGGTGGCCGAGCCGGTCAACCGGCTGGTATCGGGCACCCCATCCTTGCGCTCCCAGTAAGTAAAGGGGGCCCACTCGTTGCCCTCCCCCAGACAGATCTGTACCGGCTTCTCTGCCGCGCTGGCCAAGCTCGCCGGTATCAGCATGGCAAGGCCCAGCCCTGCCAGCAGCAATCGGGTTCGTCTCATCCCTCTCTCCCCACTCATGCCATCATCTTGCGACGCGTTACTGTGCAGATTAGTCCACTGCCGCTGCCTCACCGCCTTGGGCAACACCGGATTGCCACATGGCCAGCAAGGGCGCCGGAATGGCGCCATAGTGCAGCGCCGGCGTCTGGTGCCACTCGGCCAACTTTTGCAGAGCCTTCGCCAGATCCTGCGCAAGCTGGCGGGTCACTCTCACCCCGGCTTCCAGATAGAGGCTCTTGATCTCGAAGATCCCCTGCTGGCGATGGGCCTTGGCATCCATTCTGCCCACCAGCTTGCCACGATGCAGCAGCGGCAACACGAAGTAGCCGTACTGACGCTTGGGCACCGGGGTATAGCACTCGATGCGATAGTCGAAGTTGAACAACTCACTGGCTCGCTTGCGATCCCATACCAGCGGATCGAACGGCGACAGGGCGGTGGTATGGGTTGCCTTGAGACAACCCGCCTGCGCCCTTGCCAGCTCATCGGCCAGAGATGCGTGCACGAAAGCACCGTGCTGCCATCCCTCGACACGTACCGGCAGCAGCTCCCCCTCGTCCGCCAGTTGATGGAGCAAGGCGTCATATTTGCCACGCCGCAGCCGGTAGTAATCAGCCACCCAGCCAGTTTTGACCAGCCCCAGCGCCCGGCAACTGGCGCGCACCATATCCCGCTGCGCCTGCTCGATGCTCGGCAGATCCCGCCGGTCGCTCCACTCGGGGAGCACCCGCTCGGCGAGATCATAGACCCGCTGAAAGTTGCGCCGCTCCCGCACCATCAGCTGACCGGTGGTAAAGAGCACCTCCAGATGACGTTTCTCCGGTTTCCAGTCCCACCAGCCATTGCCCTTCCCCTCTTTGCGCTCAAAATCGGCCGCCCGTACCGGGCCATGGTGGCGAATGCGCCCGATAAGCTGGCCAATCTCTTGCTGATGGGTAGCGAGCCAGTTGGCCGAAAACTTCCAGCCCATGGCGGCAGGGTCGAGCATCCGGTGACGCAACAGCCGATAATCCTCGCGGGGCACGAAGCAGGCCTCATGGGCCCAATACTCGAAGATCTCGCCGTCGGCCAGCAACTGCTCCAGCCAGCGAGGTTCATAGTGGCCAAGGCGGCTAAAAAGCACCAGATAGGGGCTGCGCGCTACCACCGAGATGGTATCGATCTGCAGCAGCGCCATGCGGCGGATGGTCGCTAGCAGATCGGCCGGGGCAGCCTTGCCGCGGCGCGGCACCAGCAGCGCCTGCGCCGCCAGCTGCAAATGACGGGCATCCTGTAGCGATAAATGGGGGATAGACATCAAACCACTCCTTGGTAACCGACCTCCAGCATGCCCGAACAGCGGCCAAATAAACATGGGGAAGAGTTGATGACCCCTCCCCCAGCTTTATGCCGGATTGTTTGGCAGGACCAGCCGGTTCACCACCGCCATGATCTCCTGATAGGTGGCTTCTACCGTCTCGGGGGTTGGCTCCAGAATGAGGTCATCGGCATAGCCGTTGATGAGGGAGGTGATCTGGCGCGCCAGTCGTCCGGTATCAGCGGCCATGAAGTCGCCGCTGTCGATCCCCTTTTGCAGGATCTGCTCCAGCACCTCGCGCCATGCCTGAATGGTCTTGCGGTAACTCTCGGCAAATACCGGGTCGCGTAGCGACTCGTTCCATGCATCCAGATAGATGGCCCAGGAGGCATCCTGACTGGTCGGCAGGTTGTCCCGCACGAACAGTGGCAACGCTTCACAGGCCGGCAGCGGCAACAGCCACTCCCGCTGCTCGGCTATCTCCTGACTGGTGAAGCGCTCCACGGCGCAGAGACAGAGCTCTTTCCAATCCTTGAAGTAGTGGTAGACGTGGCTGCGCGCCAGACCGGTGCGCTCGGCCACATCACGGGTAGAAGAGGCTGCCATTCCCTTCTCTCGAAACAGGGCCAGTACGGCCTCGATGATCATCTCTTTACGCTGTTCTGCTGATGGGCGTGCCATCTTACCTCCTGCGATATCAATCGTTCCGCTTGACTTTGAGCGACCGCTCAAACAAACTTTGAGCACTTGCTCAAAGTTAGCATTTCCGACATCTTAGGAGATAACCCATGACAACACCAACCACTTCGGCAGCCAGTTGCAACGAGCAGGCCATGCCGTTGCCACACTCGGCCGGTCGTTCGCTGGGGGCGATTGCACGGGCCAATCCCCTCAAGCTGGCGGGCACCTTCTCACTGGTCGCCCTCGAAAACATCCTGCTGGTGGCTTATCCCCTGTTCGCCGGCTTTGCCATCGACGCCATCGTCAAGGGAGAGTGGTGGCAAGCCTCGAGCTATGCCCTCATCGTGCTGCTGTTCTGGCTCATCGGCGCCCTGCGCCGTGCGGTCGATACCCGCACTTTCACCCATATCTACGCAGCGCTGGCGGTGCCGGTGATCCTGGCCCAGCGTCAGCAGCAGGAGGGGCAATCCACCATAGTGGCGCGGGTAACCCTGGCACGGGAGTTTGTCGACTTCTTCGAGAAACATATCCCGATCCTGGCCACCAGCCTGGTCTCCATCATGGGTGCCGCCATCATGCTGACGGTGATCGAGTTCTGGGTCGGTATCGCCTGTATGGGGGTTCTGCTGCTGTTCGGTTTGTTGCTGCCCGGTTTTTCACGCAAGAACCAGCTGCTGCATGAGCGCCTCAACGACCGGCTGGAGCACGAGGTCAAGCTGGTGACGCACGCCGAGCAAATCAGGCTGGCCCGTCACTACCGCACCCTCGCATGGATCCGTATCCGGGTATCGGATCGGGAGGCGCTCGCCTTTCTGGTGGTTGGCGTCAGCGCGGCCCTGCTCTTTTTGCTCGCCATCACCATGCTGATGGCCCAACCCCAGGTCTCCGCAGGCCATGTCTATGCTGTGATGACCTACCTGTGGAATTTTGTCAGCAGCCTGGATGAAGGGCCCGGTCTTGCCGACCAGCTCGCCCGGCTGCGGGATATCGGACGCCGGGTCAATACGGCGCAACCAGCCAGCAACACCGAACAAGCAATCTGAACCCGGAGCAAACCATGAACCCGACCACCCTCTGCCAACGAGCGTTGACCATGTGTATCAGCTGTTTTTTCCTCGCCGCCTGCGGCCCCAAAATGAGCGACTTTGAGCCCAACACCAGCTACTGGTTCAAGGAGAAACCGGCAGAGGAGAGTGCCCCGCTGGCACAAGATCTGAAGGTGGATATCGCCATCATAGGTGGCGGCTACAGCGGCCTCTCCAGCGCCTGGCATCTGGCCAAGGCCAATCCGTCGCTCAAGATTGCCATCTTCGAGGCCAAACAGGTCGGCAGCGGCGCCTCGGGCCGCAACGGCGGCATGGTGCTGCCGGGCTCCGAGGTGATGGACCTCTATGAAGAGGGGGAAGCGAGCAAGCGCCACTATGATCTGACGGTCGCCAGCATGCACAAGCTGCAGGCACTGGTTGAATCGACCGGCATCGATGCCGATATGAGGCTCGATGGTTATGTGGAGGCGATCCTCGATGAGGAGGATATTCCCGAGTACCGCGACTATGTAAAAACCGCCAATCGCCTCGGCATCCCGCTGCAATACTGGAACGCCGACACCACCGAAGAGAAACTCGGCACCGACCGCTATGTAGGGGCAGTCTACGACCCCAATGGCGGTCAGGTACACGCCATGAAGCTGGTCAACGCCCTGCACAAGGCGGTGGAGCAGGCGGGCGTCACCATCTATGAACAGAGCCCGGTTCTCGGGATCAAGGAGGGGAAGCAGATCGAACTGAACGTGGCCGACAAGTACAAGGTGACCGCCGACAGCATAGTGCTGGCGACCAACGGCTACACCTCAAAACTTGGCTACTTCAGCGGCCGGGTCTTTCCGGTACACGCCCAGAGCGCCGTGACCGAACCGCTTACCCGGGATCAGCTCAACGCCATCCAGTGGCAGAGCCGGATGCCCTTCTATGACACCCGCAACATCCTGTTTCATCTGGTATTGACCCCGGACAACCGGATCGTTATTGGCGGTGGCAATGCCGAGTACGTCTTCAACGACGGCCTCAACTACAAGGGAGACCTCAACCGGGTCAGCGCCATGATGATGAAGGAGCTGGTGACACTCTATCCGGCCCTCAAGGGGATCAAGTTTGAGCAGGTGTGGGACGGGGTACTCGGCATGACCGGCGACAGCACCGAAGCGGTGGGGGTGATGGGGGATCACAAGAACATCTACTACGCCCTCGGCTACAACGGCCACGGCATCAACCTCTCCTTCCTGTTTGGCGACATCGTGGCCAGCCTCTATCAGGGCAAGGAGCACCCCTGGTTCAACCACGCCGAGCAGACGCTGCCAATGTGGCTGCCGCCGGAGCCGTTCAAGTCAATCGGCGTCAAGTCAGCCCTGATGTACTACCAGTGGCAGGACAAGGGCTACGACGAGTAACTGACCAACGAGCAACAGAACAAGGCACGCCTCAAGGCGTGCCTTTGTGCAATACCGCCACATCGGCATGAGGCAACTCAAGCTTGGCCTGCCAGCGAGCTGCCAGCACCCGAAACGACGCCTCGGAAAAGAAGACGATATGGGTAGGATCGTGGCGGTAACGCCAGTTCTTGAACCGCTCGTCGCCGAGCACCCGCTGGGTTTGCAGCACCAGCATACCGCCGGGCTTGAGGCAGGCCCACAACCGGTCAAGCACGGCGCGCGGTTCGGCAATGTGCTCTATCACCTCGGTACTGGTGATGAAGTCATACTGACGCGTCAGCAACTCGGGAAAGTCGGCATAGAACTTGTCATATCCAACCATGTCGTAACCCGCTTCACGCCCCATCGCCACCAGCGCAGGGCCGGGACCGCAGCCAAAATCAAGGCCGCTGGCAGGTAGCGGCACCCGCACCAGCACCTCGCCAAAAGCCCGCATCAAAAACGTGCGATAACGGGGATCATCCACCCGGTTATCGTGGCCGTCGTAGACCGCCTTCTCCGCCGCCTCATCCAGATGATCGCCTGCATCCAGCCAGACCAGCTCGCATTGGCGACAGCGGTGATAGCGCTTGCCCGCCACCGGCAGGGGATAGGAGTGATGGCTGGCACAGAGGGGGCAGCAGGCAGTCGATGACATGGAATACCTCGGGATGGCGACAGGGGGGCAGCTTGCCTGCCGTACCGGATGCTGACAACTTTTTTTTGCCGCTTAAGGGTTTCTTAAGTTTGGGCTTTTACTCTGAATCCATCGCAAGAGAAGGAGCCTCCCCATGACCACCGAGATCCAAGCCCCATACCGGTTGATCCTGGCCGAATCAGAGCAGCAGGTCATGGCGCTGCAAGCCTATATCCAGGATGCCTACACCCTGGAGTTCAATGCCCGCATTCCCCATTTTCTGCCCTGCCTGATCGGACTATATCGCGCCGACGGGACGCTGGTTGGTGCCTGTGGCCTCAACCGTGCCAGCAGCCAGGCCGGCGAGCATCGCCTCTATCTGGAGCAGTATCTGGAGCAACCGATCGAAGCCTCCATCGAGACTAGCCTTGGTGTTCGTCCCGACCGCCAGCGCATCATCGAAGTGGGCAATCTCGCCTGTCGCGAGCCGGGCAATGCCCGCCTGATGTTTGCCGCTCTCTGCCGCATGCTGTGTGACAACGCCCTCGACTATGTGGTCTTTACCGGCACCGCCAAGCTGCGCAACAGCTTCACCCGTCTGCGCCTCAATCCGGTCGAACTGGCCCCCGCCCAGGCCCATCAGGTCGGTGCCGACGCCGCTGCCTGGGGCGAGTACTACCGCTGCCAGCCCAAGGTGATGGTGGGAGATATCAATCAGGGGCGGGCAGTGCTCGCCCAGAGCAGCCTGCTGCTCAACCTGCTGGCCCCCATGCCAGTGCTTTTTACCGATGCAACCCTGACCAGTGAGAAAAGGTGCGCCCAATGAGCCTGTTCGACGCCATCGCCAAACATGCCCGCGAGAATCCGCAATCACCTGCGCTGCTGAGCAGCCAGCAGCGGCTCGACTACCACAGCCTCTGGCAGCAGATCCAGCATCTGGCTGGCAAACTGCAGCAAGCCGGCATCAAGCGCCTTGCCCTGCAACTCGACAACGGCTTGCCATGGGCGCTGATGGATCTGGCCTGCACCAAAGCCGGGATCGTGGTGATCCCGGTACCCCACTTCTTCAGCCTTGAGCAGCAAGAGTGGCTGCTGGAGAGCAGCGGCGCCGATGCGCTGGTTGGCCCGGCCCATCAGGGATGGCACGCTGCCGAGCCGCTGTTGCTGGTCAGCGGCGAACTGCCACTCTGGCGCCGCAAACCGGCAAACCTCCCGGTATTGCCACAGGGCACTGCCAAGATCACCTACACCTCCGGCACCACGGGCCAGCCCAAAGGGGTCTGCCTCTCGCTGGCCAGCATGATGGCGGTGTGCGAATCGCTGGCCGAGCGTGTTGCGCCAGCCAAGGTGGAAAAACACCTCACCCTGCTGCCGCTGGCCACCCTGCTTGAGAACCTCACCGGCCTCTATGTACCGCTGCTGACCGGTGCCTGCAGCCGCATTCCATCGCTGGCAGAACTCGGCTTCACCGGCTCCAGCTCGCTCAATCCAGCCATGCTGGGGGAGGCGCTGCTGCGCTGGTCAACTCACAGTCTGGTGCTGGTGCCCGAGCTGCTGCGCCTATTGCTGGCGCTCTGTACCAGTACCCCGGTGCTGGCCCAGCAGCTGCGCGGTCTGCGCTTTATCGCCGTCGGCGGTGGCAAGGTTGCCCCCGATCTTATCGCCCATGCCCGCCAGCTTGGTCTGCCAGTCTACGAGGGGTATGGCCTCTCGGAGTGCTGCTCGGTGGTGGCCCTCAACACCATGGGTACTGACAAGCCAGGCAGCGTTGGCCGCCCCCTGCCCCACACCCGGGTCACCATCGGCGACGATGGCGAGATCCTGGTACGCGGCAGCGCCATGCTGGGATATCTGGGTAGCGATGAGTCAATCCCCGAGCTGATTGCCACGGGAGATCTGGGCCGCCTCGATGAAGAGGGCTACCTCCACATCACCGGGCGCAAGAAGAATGTCCAGATCACCGCCTTTGGCCGCAACTTCTCCCCCGAGTGGGTCGAGGCTGAAGCCCAGCTCTGCCCCGCCATCGCCCGTATCGTGGTGTTCGGCGATGGCCAGCCCGCCAACGTGGCGCTGATCCAGCCCCTGCCGGGCAAAGAGGCAGAACTGCCACAACAGATCGAAGTATTGAATCGTCGTCTCCCCGACTACGCCCGCCTGCACCACTGGCTGCCGGTGGCACTCGACCAGCATCCCGGGCTGCTCACCGCCAACGGGCGGGTGCGCCGGGAAGAGACCTATCGCCAGTTTGCCCAACAGATCAGCCAGTGCCTTGCAACCGGCACCACAGGAGAATCCTCATGAGCTTCTATCAGACTCTGCAACAAGCCACTGCCACTGAGCGCGAGCACCTTTTCAAGGCCCCCATCATTGAAGCTTGCCGCCGTGGTGACATCAGTCGCGACACCTATCTCGCCTTTCTGGCGCAGGCCTACTACCACGTGCGCCACACTGTCCCGCTTTTAATGGCAACCGGCGGCAAGCTGGGTCAGGAGTATGAGTGGGTACGCGGCGCCATTGCTGAGTACATCGACGAGGAGTACGGCCATCAGGAGTGGATCCTCAATGACATCCGCGCCTGTGGCGGCGATGCCGAGGCGGTGCGTCATGGCCAGCCCGGGCTGCCCATCGAGCTGATGGTCGCCTTCCTCTACGACCAGATCCAGCGGGGAAACCCCATGGGTTTCTTCGGCATGGTACAGGTGCTGGAAGGCACCAGCGTCGCCATCGCCCTCACTGTGGCCGACCAGCTGAAAAGCGGCCTCGGGCTGCCCCCGCAGGCGATGAGCTATCTCAGCTCCCACGGCACCCTGGATCAGGAGCACCTCAAGTTCTTTGAATCCTTGATGGATAAGGTCGAGAGCCCGGCAGATCAGGCCGCCATCATCCACTCCACCAAGGTGGTCTATCGCCTCTACGGCGAGATGCTCTACAACCTCACCGCCACGCCGTGACCAGAAGGAATCCGCATCATGAAACTTGAAGGAAAAACGGTGCTGCTCACCGGCGCCAGCGGCGGGATTGGCGAGGAGCTGGCCCAGGAGCTGGCCGCCCAGGGCGCCCATCTGCTGCTGCACGGCCGCCGCGCTCCGGCGCTGGAGCGCCTGTGCAAGTCGCTGCCGCACCCCGAGCGCCATCAGGTGGTGATCGCCGACCTTGGCGTGCCCCACGAGCGGGCCAAGTTGTTGCAGCATCCAGCGCTGGAACAGGGGCTCGACATCCTGATCAACAACGCCGGCTGCAACCAGTTTGCCTGGCTGGAAGATCAGAGCAGCGAGCAGGTCGAGCGCCAACTGCTGCTCAATATCGAGGCGCCGATCCAGCTGACCCGCGCCCTGCTGCCCCGCCTGCGCAAACCGGGGATCATCATGAACATGGGGTCGGGGTTTGGCGGCATCGGCTACCCGGGCTACAGCGTCTACTGCGCTACCAAGTTCGCCCTGCGCGGCTTTAGCGAGGCGCTGGGGCGGGAGCTGGAGGGCAGCGGCATCAAGGTGCTCCACTTTGCCCCCCGCGCCACCCGTACCAAACTCAACTCTGAAGCTGCCTACGAGATGAATGCGGCGCTCGGCACCCAGACCGACAGCCCGCAGGAGGTAGCCGAAGCGGCCATCATCGCCCTGTGCAACGAGACCCGCCGCAGCTGGCTCGGCTGGCCGGAAAAGCTGTTCGTGCGACTCAATGCCCTGCTGCCCAGCATCGTCGACAAGGCGCTGGCCAAACAGCTGCCCATCATTAAACGCTATGCCCGCCAACAGCCGGGCATGGCCGAGAGCGGCGCGGCGCTGCAGCCCGATCTCTCACGCCCCATCCCGACCAAAAAGGAACTTTGATATGAACGTTGCGCTAAAATCCGCCACCTCCTGCGTCATCGCCCTCCTGCTTGGCTCGACCTGCGCCCAGGCAGCCACAGATGCTCTCGCCCCCATCCAGCAGCAGTGGGCCGTCTGCCAATACCAGCAGAACGGCAAAGCGAAAGAGAGCTGCCTCGAAACCCTGAGCACCCAGGCCGAAGCGGCCAGTGCCAAGGAGCCATTTCGCACCGACCTGCTCATCTGGTCAGCCATCGTCAAGAGCACCTGGGCTGGTGCCAAGGGCGGGCTGGGAGCGCTGGGGCTGGTGAAAGAGGCCAAGGCCAAACTGGAGCTGGCCATCAAGCAGGATCCCAAGGCGCTGGAGGGCTCCGCCTACACCAGCCTGGGTTCGCTCTACTATCAGGTACCCGGCTGGCCAGTCGGCTTCGGCGATGACGAGAAGGCCGAGCAGCTGCTCAAGCAGGCGCTGGCCATCAACCCGACCGGCATCGACCCCAACTTCTTTTACGGCGACTTCCTGCTGGATCAGGGCCGCAAGGCTGAGGCCAAAACTTATCTCGACAAGGCGATGGCAGCTCCAGCGCGCCCGGGCCGGGAAGTGGCGGACGAGGGCCGCAAAATGGAGATCCGCGAGCGGCTCGCCAAGCTGTAAAGTTCTGCCGTATCAGAGATCTATTTAAACTCTGCCCACCAGCTTGCATACTGGTGGGCAGAGTCGTTTCAAGGGGAATAACAATGCGGATCCTGCTGGTTGAAGATGATGTGATGCTGGGTGATGGCATGCAGGATGCCTTGCGCCACAGCGGTTATACGGTGGACTGGCTGCAGCAGGGGTTGCCCGCCCTGACGGCACTCAAGAGCGACGAGTTTGCCGCCCTCATTCTGGACCTCAACCTGCCCGATATCGACGGCCTCAGCCTGCTGCGCAAGCTGCGCCGCGAAGGACACCAGCTGCCGGTGCTGATCCTCACCGCTCGCGATGCCCTCGATGATCGGGTCATCGGCCTTGATGCCGGCTCCGACGACTACATGGTCAAACCCTTCGCCCTGCAGGAGCTCAACGCCCGCCTGCGCGCGCTGGTGCGCCGCAGCAAGGGGCAGGTGCAGGCCGTGCTGGAGTACGGGGAGATCCTCATCTACCCCGAGGCGCAACAGGTCACCTATCGGGGCGAGCCGGTCAAGCTCACCCCCCACGAATACAAGCTGCTGCAAGAACTCATCAGCCAGAGCGGCCGGGTGCTCAGCAAGGAGCAGCTGCAACAAAGCCTCTACGGCTGGGACGAGGGGGCCGAAAGCAACGCGGTGGAGGTGCATATCCACCACCTGCGCAAGAAGTTCTATAGCGACCTTATCCGCAATATTCGCGGTGTCGGTTACATCATTCCTCAGCTTGATCAGGCCAGCCGGAGTGCCCCCCGATGAAAAAACCGCGCTCCATCCGCCGCTTTCTGCTCACCGGCATTCTCACGCTGGTGGGGCTCAGCCTCACCATCAGCGCCGTCATCGGCTATCTGGAGGCGAGCCACGAGATGGAGGAGCTGTTCGACGCACGGCTGGCCCAGTCCGCCCGCATCACCGACCAGCTGCTGGAGCGCTATCTGGCCCAGCAAGGGGCTCTGCCAGCCAATGGCACCATCTATCAGGATTGGGAGGTGCAAAACCCCGACGAGTGGACCAAGGATCCCAGCTTCAATCTGAGCGGTGAGGATCGGGAACTCACCCCCTATGGTCACGAGTTCGAGCGCAACCTCTACTTCCAGCTGCTCAACGACAAGGGGGTAATGCTGCTGCGCTCCCCCAGTGCCCCGGATCAGCCACTGGTCGAGCTCACCCGCGGTTTCAGTACGGTGAAAAAGGATCACCATCAGTGGCGCACCTTCACTCTCTACAACGAGGATGGCCGCACCTGGCTGGTGGTGGCCGAGCGGGATGACGAACGCAGTGAACTGGCCAGCAAGATGGCGGCTCTTACCATGCTGCCCCTGCTGCTGACCCTCCCCTTTCTGCTGGTGCTGCTCTGGTGGCTCATCACCCGCGGTCTGGCCCCCCTGCGCCTGCTGGCGCAAGCGATCAGCGAGCGCCACCCCGCCAACCTGAGCCCGCTCAACCTCAAGACAAGCGCCCACGAACTGACTCCGCTCACCAACGAGATCAACCGCCTGATGCATGCGCTGGCCGAAACCATCGAGCGGGAGAAACAGTTCACCAACGAGGCAGCCCACGAACTGCGCACCCCGCTGGCGGTACTGCGGATCCACAGTGAAAATGCCCTGAGCGCCGAGGATGAGGAGAGCCGCCAGCAATCGATGCACAAGATGCTGCAGGCCCTCGATCGCAGCGACCGGCTGATCCGCCAGCTGCTGACCCAGGCTCGCATCGACAACCAGCAAGGGGTGGTGCAGAGTGAGCTCAACCTGAGCCAACTGCTGCAAACCTCGCTGGCAACACTGGCCCCCATTGCCCTGAAAAAGGATCAGCAACTTTCGCTGGAGGGGGATGAGAATCTGATGGTGATGGGTCAGGGCACCCTGCTCGATCTGCTATTCAGCAACCTCATCGACAATGCGTTGCGCTACACCCAGGCCAAGGGGGAGATCACCGTCGATGTGCAACAGGAGGGACACAGGGTCAGGGTCGATATCCGCGATAACGGCCCCGGCATTCCAACCGCTGCGCTGTCACGGCTGTGCGAACGCTTCTTTCGGGTCAATCCCCAGCAGGGGGATGGCGTCGGCCTTGGCATGGCGATTGTCTCGCGCATCGCCCAGCTGCATGGCGCCGAGCTTGATGTCCACAACCGGCCGGAGGGAGGGCTCGAAGTGAGTGTGTTCCTCCCACTTCCGCTGGCAAGATAAGCAATAAACAAACAGCCCGCAATGCGGGCTGTTTGCTATCAATGACAATTTGGCTGCACGGTAAAGGTTCGACCAGCATCCACCGGGCCGAGATCCGCCAGCAGGCGACGGCCAAGCAGCACCGGATAGATCATGTCGCTGCGATCCCGCAGGGTGAACCACTCCTCGTACACCTTGTCCCCCAGACAGATGGACATGGTGACGGTCGGCCGCTGCTCGATGCCACCGGCGCCGCGAATGGTCACGCTCTGCTCCACCGGACGCTCGAACTGCTGTTTGACCCGCTCACCGCTGTCGGCATCGGTCACATCCAGCATGAAGCGCACCCAGGGTTTGCCATCCCGTTTGAAGTGGACGAGGGAGCGCGCATCAAGAGAGGAGGTGAGCGCACCGGTATCGAGTTTCATCTTCACCGCCACACCGATCGGCATGATGAGCCCCTTCTCGACCCAACCATAGCTGGTCGGTGTTGCCGCCAGTGCGCTGCCACAGAGCCCCCACAGGATGGCGGCACTCAACAATCTTTTGCCCATCACGATCTCTCGCATTGTCGATATTGCGCCCAGATCTATCACAGCCACCCCGGGGGTCAACCCGATTTGTTATGACCAGCAGCAACCGGCCCGGCAAACCGCAACGGCAGACGACAGTCGGTGGCAGCTGCGACGCCGATTGCATAGAGTTGAAAACAGGGAGAAAAGAGGTAAACGGGAGGCAAGATAAGGTGCTGGATGAAGCTTGTGGCCAACCTCAGGTTGTGACGCCAAAGGCTACCACAACAATGAGCGAATTATCAGTCTTGTTCTGAAGGGATTTTTGCCTACACTGTTGTAAACCGGAGGGCCTGAAAACCACCGGTTTTTTTGCGCCTGCCGAAAATTTGCCACTGCAAAAGTGACTTTCAACAAGGCTCAATAAGGAATTTGTAATGCGTATCGAAGAAGACTTGAAGCTCGGTTTCAAGGATGTCCTGTTCCGCCCCAAGCGCTCTACTCTCAAGAGCCGTTCCCAAGTAAGCCTGACCCGTCAGTTCACCTTCAAACACACTCAGACCCAATGGCAAGGCGTACCCGTTATCGCCGCCAACATGGATACCGTCGGCAGCTTTGCCATGGCGCGCACGCTGGCCGGTTTCGAGATGATGACCGCGGTACACAAGCACTACAGCCTTGAGCAATGGCAAGCTTTCGTCAACGAGACCGATCCGGCGCTGCTGGGCCATGTGATGGTCTCCACCGGCACCTCGGCTGAAGATTTCGCCAAGACCCGCCAAATCCTCGCCATGTCCGAAGCGCTGCGTTTCATCTGTGTCGATGTGGCCAATGGCTACTCCGAACACTTCGTCGAGTTCGTGCGCAAAATTCGTGAAGCCTGCCCCAACCACGTCATCCTGGCGGGCAACGTGGTGACCGGCGAGATGGTCGAAGAGCTGATCCTCTCCGGCGCCGACATCGTCAAGGTCGGCATCGGCCCGGGCTCGGTCTGCACCACTCGCGTCAAGACCGGCGTCGGCTACCCGCAGCTCTCCGCCATCATCGAGTGTGCCGATGCGGCCCACGGCCTCGGCGGCCAGATCGTCGGTGACGGCGGCTGCACCTGCCCGGGCGACGTCGCCAAAGCCTTCGGCGGCGGTGCCGACTTCGTGATGCTGGGCGGCATGCTGGCAGCCCACGAAGAGTGCGGTGGCGAGATCATCGATGTAGACGGCGAACCCTTCATGAAGTTCTACGGCATGAGCTCCTCCAGCGCCATGGACAAGCACGCCGGTGGCGTCGCCGAATACCGCGCCTCCGAGGGTAAAACCGTGCTGCTGCCCTACCGCGGCCCGGTCGAGAACGCCGTGCGCGACATTCTGGGCGGCGTGCGCTCCACCTGTACCTACGTCGGAGCCAGCCAGCTGAAAGAGCTCACCAAGCGCACCACCTTTATCCGGGTACGCGAGCAAGAGAACAACGTCTACGGCAAGGAGTAACCTGCCGCAGCGACCGTCACACGCTGACGGTTAGAAGCCAGTCAACCGGTGTGCTACCCTGCGCACCGGTTTTTTTTGCATTTGGAACCCTGACCCATGACAACTCCCCTGCCCCCGTTTGACTGGGACATCTTCTGCTGCGTCGTCGACAACTTCGGTGACATCGGTGTCACCTGGCGACTTGCCCGCCAGCTAAAGCGGGAGGGGAATATTGCGGCACATGGCGATGAGGTTCAGGTGCGGCTCTGGGTGGACGATCTGGCAAGTTTCGCCCGCATCTGCCCCGGGCTCGACCCGGCGCAGGATGGCCAGTGGGTCGATGGCATCTATATCCAGCACTGGCATGAGACCCTGCCGACCGACATGACCCCGGCCAGAGTGGTGATCGAGGCCTTTGCCTGCGAACTGCCCGCCCCCTTCATTGCACGAATGGCCGAACTGATGGCGAGCCAACCCAAGCCCTCCTGCTGGATCAATCTGGAGTACCTCTCGGCGGAGAGCTGGGTCGAGGATTGCCACGGCCTCGCCTCGCCCCAGCGAGTTGGCAACCAGAGCCTCAACAAATACTTCTTCTTCCCGGGCTTTACCGCTAAAACCGGCGGCCTTTTGTGCGAGCACGACCTCATCGCCGAACGGGAGCAGTGGCAGCAAGATGATGCGGGACTGGCAGCCTACTGGGCCAGCCTCGGTTTGCCGCCCAGACAAGAGAACGAGCTGCGGGTCAGCCTCTTTACCTACGAGAGCGATGCGCTGCAAAGCCTGGTCGAGAGCTGGTGCCAGAGCACCACGCCCGTCACCCTGCTGTTGCCGCTGGGGCGCTCGCTGCAAGATGTGCTGCGCGGCGCAAGCCTTGAAGATACCATCACCACCGCCAAGGCGGGGGATCTGCTCCACTCGGGCAACCTCACCATCAAGCTGCTGCCGATGACCGATCAGGCTGGTTACGATCGACTGCTGTGGAGCTGCGATCTCAATCTGGTGCGCGGGGAGGACTCCTTCGTGCGGGCCCAGTGGGCAGCACGTCCTTTCCTCTGGCATATCTACCAACAGGAGGAGGAGGCCCATCTGATCAAGCTGGAGCAGTTCCTCGACCACTATCTTGCTGATCTGCCTGCCGATTGCGCCCAATGGCTGCGCTGCTTCAATCTGGCTCTCAACCGTGGTGAAGATTGCCGCGAACTCTGGGCCCAATGGCCGCAATACAGCGCGATTTGGCAGCAACATGGGCGACTCTGGTCACAGAAGCTGCTCCGGGATGGGGATCTCGTCACGAGGTTGGTGAAATTTCTGGAAAGCCGTATATAATCTGGCAGTTTTTATCCGTCCGTTTCACGAACAGGAATTTTTTACATGAAAACCGCTCAGGAAATCCGCGCTGGTAACGTAGTCATGATCGGCACCGAGCCGATGGTGGTCCAGAAGGCTGAATTCAACAAATCCGGCCGTAACTCCGCCGTGGTCAAAATGAAGCTGAAAGGCCTGCTGAACGGCAGCGCCACCGAGACTGTCTTCAAGGCCGACGACAAGCTGGACGTTGTTCAGCTGGAGCGTAAAGAGTGCACCTACTCCTACTTCTCCGACCCCCTGTATGTCTTTATGGACACCGAGTACAACCAGTACGACGTAGAGAAAGACAACCTGGGTGACGTGCTGAACTACCTGGTAGACGGCATGGAAGATCTGTGTGAAGTGACTTTCTACAACGAGAAAGCCATCTCCGTAGAACTGCCGACCACCATCGTGCGCGAAGTTGAGTACACCGAACCGGCTGCCCGTGGCGACACCTCCGGTAAAGTGACCAAGCCTGCCCGTCTGAAAGGCACTACCTACGAGCTGGCTGTTGCCGCTTTCGTAGAGATCGGTGACAAGATCGAAATCGATACCCGCACCGGTGAATTCAAGCGTCGCGTCAACTAATTGACCACGTTGAATTGATTGCAAAAAAGCGAGCCTCCGGCTCGCTTTTTTATTGCCTGTTTGCAGCTATAACGCCAACCTCCTTCAGAAAATCGCGCCGCCGCCGCTAACCCAGATAACCGGGGGAGCACACTATGGCCAGATTATCCTTATCACTGCTGTTATTGACCATGCTGGCTGGCCATGGGGCAGAGGCGAGCGACGTTGCGCCCCCCATCGCAGAGCCACTCCCACTCGATCACTGGCAAGCGAGCGACTGGAAAGGGCAACCCGAAGCCACCCAGATCGACAAACAGACGGTGCTGTTTGCCAAGCACGATAGCGACAACTATGTGGGGCTCGCCATCCTGCTGCCCGACTGGCAGCGCAGCGGCCAGCTCTGGCAACTGACCCGTGCCCTCAGCCAGCTGGGCTTTGATACCCTGCTGCTGCTCCCCTCTCCCCAGCAAACCGAGCTCGACCCTGCCGCCGAGAAGAAAGCCAAGGAGAGTGACGCCTTTCGCAAGCAACTGGCCGAGCGGATCAGCAAGCTGGCTGATGCCAAACTGCAGGAGGGGGGCTTCAAGCTGATCCTGGCGCAAGGCACCGGCGCCGCCTGGACCGCCAACCTTATCGCCAGCGAACAGCTGCCTGCCCCCGATGCGCTGGTGCTGCTTGATGGCTTCTTCCCCGACCAGCAGAGCAACCAGATCCTCGCAAAAGAGATAGCGCAGGGCACCATCCCTACTCTGGATCTCTATCAGGAGGATGGCGGCCGCTGGCCGCTGCTGGCGGCCGAGGCTCGCCAGACCGAGAGCCGGCGCAGCCACAAGCTCAACTATCGTCCCTACGCCCTGATGGAACTGGGCGAAACCCCCACCCGCATTCAGGGGTGGCTCAACCATCTGGGCTGGCTCTGACCTCGGGCCACAAAGCACGCGCAACATCACATCTGCCGGAGAAAGCCCACCCGCCATGGCGCGGCACACTGGCTCTGATGGCGCCCTTTTTGGCATCATGACGGTTCAAACCCGAATATGGCAGGAAGGTACATGCAGCAGATTGTGTTTCTCGACAGCGATACCCTGGATGCGGGCATCACCCTGCATCATCCCGACTTTCCCCACCACTGGCAGAGTTATCCCAGCACAGCCCCGGAACAGGTGGTCGAACGGCTGAAAGATGCCAGCATCGCCATCATCAACAAGGTGCGCATCGGCGCCGCCGAGCTGGCCCAACTGCCGGAACTCAAACTCATCGCCCTGGCCGCTACCGGCAGCGACAACGTGGATCTGGAGGCGTGCCGCGCCGCCAACGTCGGGGTGTGCAATATCCGCAACTACTCGGGCCCCTCGGTGCCGGAACATGCCATGGCGCTGATGCTGGCCCTGTCGCGCAACCTCTTCTGCTGGCGCCAGTCGTTGCTGGAGGGGCGCTGGCAACAGAGCGGTCAGTTCTGCTTCTTCGACCACAACATCATGGATCTGCACGGCAAGCAGCTTGGCATCATCGGCAAGGGAACCCTGGGTCAGGCGCTCGGCGAGCGGGCCAAGGGAATGGGGATGACGGTACGTTACGCCCAGAGCCAGATCGGTGGCAGCCACGACGAGGATCGCCTGCCCCTCGACGAGCTGCTGCAAAGCTCGGATGTGATCAGCCTGCACTGCCCGCTCACCCCTTACACCCGCAACCTGATTGGCGAGCGGGAGCTGGGCTTGATGAAACCGGGCGCCCTGCTGATCAACGTCGGCCGCGGCGGTCTGGTGGATGAAGAGGCGCTGCTGCGGGCGCTGGCCAACGGCCGCCTCGGCGGCGCCGGTTTCGATGTGGCGAGCGTCGAACCCCCGCCCCCCGACCATCCCCTGATGAAGGCGCTGCAATACCCCCACTTCATCCTCACCCCGCATGTAGCGTGGGCCAGCGAGGAGTCGATGCAGCGGCTGGCCGACCAGCTGATCGACAACATCAACGCCTTTGCCGCCGGTCGCCGCCAGCACCGGCTGGTCTGAGCAAACATGCAAAACGGGGCCCACTGGCCCCGTTGTTTCATCCCCACCACTCACGACAGATGGCGATCAATCGTCGTCATGCCATCTGTGTTTTTTATGCTTCTTGTGCTTTTTGTGGTGCTTGTGATGGTGGTCATCATCATCGTAATAGCGATCCTGACTCTGGTGGCCATCGCCGGTCTTGGCACCGATGGCCGAGCCACTCGCCCCGCCAACCCCTGCGCCGATCAGCTGGCCGGTATCACCACCGACACTCTTGCCGATCGCAGCACCACCCAGCGCCCCCACGGCCCCACCGAGCGCCGCTTCATTCTTGTTGCCCTTGTTGGCCGTCGCAGCGCCACCAGCTGCGCCGCCAATAGCCGCACCAACCAGCGCACCGGTATCACCCCCCAACTCCTTGCCGATCATGGTGCCCGCCACCCCACCTGCGCCGCCACCGAGAATGGTATTGAGGGTCTCGGAGGCGTGCACGGTCGTGCTGCCAGCGAGCAAGGCGCCCAACAGGGCCAGTGCGCGAAGCGCGCGCGAATTCATCTCCATGGGTACTCCTGCCAAACCTGATTAATTCCACCGGCACTATACAAAGCAGCGGGGCCAGCGCCAGATGGGGGACAATCGCCACCCATGCAGCTCAAGTCGCGTCAAATCAGGAATGCAGGCAGAGCCATCGATGCAACGAATTGAATCAGAAGGGGAAACCGGTGAAATATCAGAAGTGGAGGCGAGCAGCCAAAGGCAGTTGCCACCGCTTTCACCCGTCGGGGTCAAGCGGCCATCGGACAGCTCCTGTCACCAGCTCTGCTGCCGGTTAGCGAGAGGAGGATGCGGCGTACTGCGCCATGATGACCTGACGCAGCAGCGCGCGCCCCTCATCGATGCGGGTTGAACGGGAGAGCCCCTTCGCCCACATCAGCGCCAGGGTGCGGCTCAGCACCGGTTCGTGCAACGCCACAACCTTGAGCTGGGGATCGCACTGGTTCGCGGCGTAGAGCCCGGGCAGGATGGCAACCGCCAGCCCGGAGCGCACCAGGCCGTAAAGCGTCTCGACATAATCTGTGGTATATCTGGGCTTGAGCCCGGGCAGCTGGCTCTGGGCCAGCCCGTTGACCTGCCGGCTGACGTTGCCTCTGGCAAAGAGGGCGATGTCGCGGCGGGTCAGCGCCTGCCAGCTGATGGCCTCCGCCGCTGCCAGCGGATCCTGCCGGTTGATCACCGCCACCAGCGCATCGTCCAGCAGCGGCGTCACCTCCAGCGAACCGGGCAACTCGCCATCCAGCACGCCAATCCCCGCATCCAGAGACCCCTCGGCCAGCGCCTGCAACAGACCGTCGTTGGTGTGATCCTGAAACTCGACCCGCAAGCCCGGAAACTGCTGCTGCAGACGGGCGGCCGCCAGCGGAAACATCAGGGTGCAGGCCGACGGGATCAGACCGATGCGCAGGGTGCCATCGCCCCCTTCTGCCATCACCTGCTGCATATCGGCAAAAGCGGCGTGGGCCACATTGAGCAGCCCCTTGGCATGGGGCAGGATCGCCTCCCCCTGTTCGGTCAGGGTGACCGCCTGCGCGGTGCGGTGAAACAGTTTGCCGCCAAGCACAGATTCAATCTGGCGCAGGGCACTGCTCAGGGCGGGTTGGCTGATGGCCATCTGATTGGCCGTTTCGGTGAAGTGACGCAGCTGGGCCAGCGTGACAAAATACTGGATCTGCTTGAGAGAGAGCGCAGGCAGACGGCGCCAGGGTTCGGACATGAAATCGACAACCGGAGAAAAACGTTTGCAGCAGCATAACCCTTTCTTATCCAGTTATAAATTCTTTGCGCTATGCACGGGCCAATCCCCTCCCTAAAGTGGGCCCATTATTCCCCTTGTCAGGCCATCTCCTTCATGTGTGAACAAGATGCATCCCTCAACTTGCGCCGCCGCGCCGTGCAGGCTGCCCTCGGCGAAGCCCCCTTCGATCTGCTGCTGACCAACGCCAACCTGATCGACATGGTGACCGGCGAGATCCGTCCCGTCGACGTGGGGCTGGTCGGCCCGCTGATCGCCAGCGTCCATCCGGTCGGCACCTTCCAGCAGGCACGCGAGACCCACGATCTGGCCGGCGCCTATCTCTCGCCCGGTCTTATCGACAGCCATGTCCATGTGGAGAGCTCCCACCTGACACCGGAGCGCTACGCCGATGTGGTAGTCGCGCAGGGCACCACCACCATCTTCTGGGATCCCCACGAACTGGCCAATGTGCTCGGGCTGGCGGGGGTGCGCTACGCCATCGACGCCAGCCGCAATCTGCCGCTGCGGGTCATCTGCGCCGCCCCCTCCAGCGTTCCCTCGACGCCGGGTCTCGAGATGTCGGGCGCCGACTTCCACGGCTCCGAGATGGCCACCATGCTGGAGTGGCCGGAGGTGGCGGGGATCGCCGAGGTGATGGACATGCAGGGTGTGCTGGGCGGCAGCGAGCGGATGACCGGCATTCTGCACGCCGGTTTGCAGCGCAATGCCCTGATTGAGGGACACGCCCGGGGCCTCACTGGTCACCGGTTGCAAGCCTATCTGGCCGCCGGGGTCAGCTCGGATCACGAACTCACCTCGGCTGCCGATGCGCTGGAAAAATTGCGCGCCGGGCTCACCCTGCAGCTGCGCGGCTCCCACCCCTATCTGCTGCCGGAGATCGTCGCTGCGCTGAAACAGCTGCCCCACCTCTCCTCCCAAATCACCCTCTGTACCGACGATGTGCCGCCCGACATGCTGCTGGAGAAAGGGGGCATGCTTGCGCTGGTCAAGCGGCTGGCTGAGCTCGGGCTGGCGGTGCCCGACGTGCTGCGGATGGCCACCCTCAACGCCGCCATCCGCCTGCAGCGCAACGATCTGGGACTGGTTGCCGCTGGCCGCAACGCCGATCTGGTGGTGTTCGACAACCTCACCGATCTCAACCCGATCTGGGTCTACAGCGGCGGCCAGCGGGTCGCCCGCCATGGCGCCATTCTCAAACCCTCCGAGCCTGTCGCCGGTTGTCAGGCGCCGCGCGATACCATGCAGATCCCCCTGCGCACGCGGGAGGAGTTCATCATCCGGGTACCCGGGCTGACTGCGGGTCGTGCCCGCCTCAAGACCATCAAGGGGGCTCGCTTCACCCAGTGGAGTGAAACCGAAGTTGAGGTTCGGGATGGTCAGGTCATCGTACCAGCGGGATTTAGCCTCATCTCGGTGCAACACCGCCATGGTCGCCATCAGGGGGGCACCCGGCTGGCACTGCTGGAGGGGTGGGGCGAGCTGCAAGGGGCCATCGCCACCAGCTACTCCCACGACTCCCACAATCTGGTGGTGCTGGGGCGCGACCCGCAAGAGATGATGCTGGCCGCAAACACCCTGATCACCAGCGGGGGCGGCATGGCGGTCATCCAGCAGGGTAAGGTGCTGGCCCACGTTGCCATGCCCATCGCGGGTATGCTCTCCGACCTACCGGCCAGCGAGCTGGCCGCCAGCTTCCACGCCCTGCGCGAAGTGAGCGGCAAGGTGGTTGAGTGGGAACCCCCCTACCGGGTCTTCAAGGCCATCGAGGGGACCTGTCTTGCCTGCAATGCGGGGCCCCATCTGACCGATCTCGGCCTCACTGATGGCCTGACCCGCGAGATTGTCGACCCATTCATCTGCTGCTGGCCCCACGATGCCAGCCAAGCCGATGCCCGCCAAGCCGATTAACACCGAGGAGAACAGCGTGAACCCTGTCGCCATTATTCTGGATACCGACCCCGGCATCGACGATGCCGTTGCCATCGCCGCCGCCCTGTTTCACCCCGGGATCGAGCTGGCGCTCATCACCACGGTCGCCGGCAACGTCGATGTCAGCAAGACCACCCGCAACGCCCTGCGCCTGCTGCACTTTTTCGGCCAAGAGGTGCCGGTGGCACAGGGGGCCAGCCAGCCCCTCGTGCGCCCCCTCGACAATGCCAGCCATATCCACGGCCACTCCGGCCTCGATGGTTACGAGTTTGCCGAGCCCGGGCAACAGCCGCTGCCAATCCATGCCGTCGAAGCCATGAAGGCCACCCTGCTCGCCAGCGAACAACCCATGACGCTGGTGCCCATCGGGCCGCTGACCAATATCGCCCTGCTGCTCACCCTGCACCCCGAGTGTCGGGAGAAGATCGCGCGGATCGTGCTGATGGGCGGCTCGGCCGGTCGGGGCAACCACACCCCCAATGCAGAGTTCAATATCTACGTGGATCCCGAGGCGGCCCACATCGTCTTCAGCAGCGGCCTGCCCATCGTGATGTGCGGACTCGATGTCACCAGCCGGGCCACCCTGACTGGCGAGATGATTGCGACGCTGCCCGCCCTCAACCGCACTGGCGCCATGCTCCACGCCCTGTTCGGCCACTATCGCGGCGGCAGCATGCAGACTGGGCTCAAGATGCACGATCTCTGCGCCATCGCCTATCTGGTGCGCCCCGACCTCTTTATCACCCGGGCCTGCCATGTGGCCATCGAGACCCGGGGTGAGCACACCCTCGGCACCACCTCGGTGGATATCAACAACCGGCTCAAGCGAGCGCCCAACGCCGAGGTGTGCCTCGATATCGACGTGCCCGGATTCAGGGCCTGGTGCATGGAGACCCTTGCCCACGCCATCTGATCCCGAACCGCCAGCTCGCTGGCCCATTCACATCAAGAAGAGAGTGTTGGAAACATGCTGGAAATACTTGTCAGCACCCTGATCCTGGTCATCTGCGGCTATCTCATCGCCAAAAACTACGATGCCAAGATAGTGCTGTTTGGCGCCGGACTGCTGCTGATGTTTGCCGCCGTCGGACTCGGCCACCCCCTGCTGCCTGCGGCGCAGAGCAGCGGCCTCAGCTGGCTTGATCCCTTTGTCCAGATCAAGCAGATCTTCATCAGCCAGATGGGCAATGTCGGTCTCACCATCATGGTGCTGTTCGGCTTCTCCAGCTACATGAGCCACATCGGCGCCAACGACGTCACCGTCATGCTGCTGACCCGCCCCTTGAGCCGCATCCGCTCCCCCTACCTGCTGGTGCCGGTGATTTTCCTGCTGGGCAATCTGCTCTCGCTGGTGGTGCCGAGCGCTGCCAGTCTGGCGGTGTTGCTGATGGCGACCCTCTATCCGGTACTGAAGGCATCGAACATGTCCTCCCTTACCGCGGGGGCCGTCATTGCCACCACTGCCACCATCATGCCCAGCCCGCTGGGGGCCGATAACGTGCTGGCCGCTCAGAAGCTGGGCATCCCGCTGGTGGAGTACATCGTCTCCTACCACGCCCCCATCTCGCTGCCGACGCTGGCGTTGATGGCAGTGGTGCACTACTTCTGGCAAAAGGCGATGGACAAGCGCCAGCAGGCGCGCGGCGGACTGGAGGAAAAAGAGGAGTCGCTCGCCGTGCCCACCGGCTTGCCGCCCGCCTACTACGGCCTCTTCCCGGTGCTGCCACTGGTGCTGGTGCTGCTGTTCGGCATCTGTTTCACCCATATCTCCCTCGGGCTGGTTGAGATCACCTTCGTCTGCCTGCTGCTCACCATAGGGGTGGAGCTGCTGCGCAAAGGCAATATCAAGGAGACCAGCAAGGAGTTCGCCATCTTCTTTACCGGCATGGGCACGGGTCTGGCTCAGGTGGTCTCGCTCATCGTGGCGGCAAGCATGCTGGTGGAGGGACTGAAAGCCATCGGCATCATAGATACCCTGGTCGATAGCGTGAAGCACATCGATGGCGTCGGCTCCATCCTGATGTTCTTCTTCTCCGGCACGGCGGCACTGATCGGCTTTATCAGCGGCAGCGGTCTGGCGGTCTTCTACTCCTTTATCAACATCATTCCCGAGATCACCGAGAAGGTCGGCGTCAACAGTGTCTCGGTGGCCCTGCCGATGCAGCTCACCGCCAACCTGATCCGCTCCATGTCGCCGGTCGCCGCGGTGATCATCGTCATCGCCTCGATCACCGGCAGTAACCCCATCGAGATCATCAAGCGCACCTCGGTACCCATCATCTCGGGCATCATCTGCTGCATGACCCTCTCCTACCTGCTGTTCAGCTAACCCGGCTCCATCTGCAGGCGATCAATCCGGTCGCCTGCAGATGGTTTTTTACCCCCGGTTGAAAGTGAACCCACTGCATGTAAACGCCCGGAAGATAATCGGGTGGTATAGTCTATAGCTTGAACAACAGGGGATGGCTGGCCGCAAGGCTGGCGCCCGGTGACTATCAAGCAAAGGAGATGTTATGAGCAGTCCGTTTATCGAGCAGATCAAAGCACGTCGTACCATCTATGCCCTGGGTGACCAGGTGTCCCATACGCCGGAGCAGCTGACGGCCCTGATCCAGGATGCCATCAGGCACAGCCCCTCCTCTTTCAACTCCCAGAGCTCCCGCGCCGTCATCCTGTTTGGCGCCCAGCACCACAAGCTGTGGGATATCGTCAAAGCCGAGCTGAAAAAGATCGTGCCGCCGGAGGCCTACGCCCAGAGTGAGGCCAAGGTGGATGGCAGCTTCCGCGCAGGCTTTGGCACAGTGCTGTTCTTTGAGGACACCGACGTCATCAAGGATCTGCAGCAAAAGTTCGCCCTCTATGCCGACAACTTCCCCATCTGGTCGGAACATGCCACCGGCATCGCCCAGTTTGCGGTCTGGACGACGCTGGCGCAGGAGAAGGTCGGCGCCTCCCTGCAGCACTACAATCCGCTTATCGACGAGGCGGTACGCAAGGAGTGGAACCTGCCCGCCAGCTGGCTGCTGCGCGCCCAGATGCCTTTTGGCAGCATCAAGCAACCGGCCGGAGAGAAGACCTTTATCGACGACGCCACCCGTTTCCGCGTTTTCAAATAACGGTCAGATAGCAAAACGCCCCCGCATCTCGGGGGCGTTTTTATTGCAACATAGAGTGCGGATGGCGCTGGTTCATACCGCATATGCAGCCACAATCCATTATCTCCATCGCTCAGGCGGGCAGCGTCACCAGCAGAGATGTCTCTCCGATCTCCACATTCACCTCACGCCAGTCGCGGATCACCGCCACCACTGCCGGATTAAGCGGCGCATCGCCCCCCACCTGCACCACGGCGCAGCCTGCGTTCAGGGCGCTCTCGATACCGGCCGGGGCATCCTCGAACACCAGACAACGAGCAGGCGAGACACCAAGCCGTTCAGCCCCCAGCAGATAGGGCTCGGGATCGGGTTTGCCATTGACCACAGCTTCGGCCCCCACCAGCAGGTTGGGCAGCGGCAGACCGGCACAATGCAGGCGGTGACGGGCAACCCGCTCACTGGCGGAGGTCACGATGGCCCAGCGCTCTGGCGGCAAGCGGCGCAGCAACTCACCAACCCCAGTGATGGCATCGCCGCCGGTATGCAGCATCTCCAGCTCGTCGAGCCGCGCCGCCTCCCGCTCCACATCCAGTTGCAGGGCCAGCGCCCGGATCACCTCCCGCGAGCGCATGCCGTGGCACATCGCCAGCACCGGCTCGGGATCGAGCTGATGTTCACGACACCAGATCCGCCATACCTGCTCCACATCGTCGGTCGAGCAAACCAGGGTGCCATCCATATCGAGCAGCAGGGCGGCGACCGCCATGGTTTTTGTGGCGCCTGTACAACCGCCCGGTTCGCGACTCATGCCGGTAATCATGCCGATACTCCCGTAAGCTCAGGCTCAGCCCCCTGCAGCGCATCGGCAAAAGCCTGCTGCTGGGCGGCACGTTCATAACAGGCGAGCGCCTGTTCGGCGCTGCCAGCCCACACCTGCAGCGGGCCGACCACAAACCCCTGTTGCAGCAGGCTGGCAAGCAGCTCCCCCGTTTCTGGCGCGGCCAGCGGTTGGGCCAGCACCAGAGAGCCTTTGATCAAAAAGAGATAGCGTTGGGTAGACATGATATGACTCCTTGTTCCAGGTCGGAGGGGACTCGGCTCCCCTTTCAGTGCCATTAGAACAGGGCGTTTAGATAATTTATAATGAGAAAATGGCCACTTTCGATAATCAAACGGAATGAAATTCGACCTTAAACAACTGCAGGCGTTCGTGATGCTGGCCGAGACCGCCAACTACCGGGAAGCGGCCAATCGCCTCTTCATTACCCAGCCCGCCCTCACCAAGCAGATCCAGGGATTGGAGCAGACCCTCGGCAGCACCCTGTTCAATCGCGGTCGTCACGGCGCCGAACTGACCACCGTCGGCGCCCAGCTGCTGACCCAGGCGAGTGCGCTGGTCGAACACGGGCGGGAGTTCGAGAGCCATGCGCTGGCGGTGGCGAGCGGAGTTGCCGGTCGGCTCAAGATTGGCTTTGGTCTGTCGAGCTTTGCGCTGGCCCCCTCGCTGGTCGCCCGCTTCAAGCAGCAGGTACCCGATGTGATGGTGCATCTGCAGGACATGCCCTCCGCCATCCAGCAGGAACAGCTGCTCTCCGGCCAGCTCCAGCTTGGCTTTATGCGCTGCCCCGAGCTGCCACAGTTGCGCGAGCACAGGTTGCTGATCGATCGGCTGGTGCTGGCGGTGCCAACCCGGATGACCCAGCCTGATCCGGCTGCGTTTGATCTCCAGCAGGCCTTGACCAGCCAGCCGCTGCTGCAGATGGTGGGCTACCGCTGCCCCGGCCTCAGCCAGCAGATCGCCAGCTTTCTCGGTGCCAACCGGCTGACCGGGATGATCCAGGAGGCCGAAGATATCCAGACGCTGGTTGCGCTGGTCGCCGCCGGGATCGGCAACGCCATCCTGCCGCGCAGCGTCAGCTTTATCGCCGGCCCTGACGTCACCCTCTATCCTCTCTCTGGCCCCAATTCCGAGTGGGAGGTCAGTCTGGTATGGAATCCCCTGTTTGCCGATCCCATCCGCGACAGCTTCGTCAAGCTGGTGATCGCCGCGCACCCCACGCCAATCTCGGCCACGCCCGAGCGCTGATAGCAGCGGCTATGGGTTGTTCAATACCCAGCCAAAACAGTGCGCCCCCGGAAGGGGGCGCATTAACAACAAAAGCGGCGGTCAGGCTCAACAGTTGGTGCAATAACTACAATTCTTACCCGCCCCCTTGGCGCTATAGAGCGCCGCATCGGCGGCAGCCAGCAACTCCCCTTCCCCCTCCAGCGGTTGCTCTGCCGTGTAGGTGGCAATGCCAATGCTGGCACTGAGCTGGATATTGTCCGCCACCACGATGTCGAGATCGTGGATGGCCTGGCGGATCTCCTCGCCAATCCGTTGTGCAGCCTCTCTGTTGGTATTACCGAGGATCAGAGCAAACTCGTCACCGCCAAAGCGGCAGGGCAGATCCGCCGGGCGCTGGCAGAAAGATTGCAGCAGATGGCCCACCAGCTGGAGGGAGCCATCCCCCATCTGATGGCCAAGATGGTCATTGCACGCCTTGAAGTTATCGAGATCCAGCATGATGAGGGAGAGGGGGGTATGCTCGCGCACGCTGCGGCGCCACTCGTTGTGCAGGAAGTTGTTGAAGAGCCGCCGGTTGGCCAGTCCGGTCAGGGGATCATGGAGGGAAAGGTTGGCGACCTCGAGCTCCAGCAATTTCCGTTCGGTAATATTGGAATGGGTGATGACATAAAACTCGGCATCTATCCCTTTGACCGGAACAATGCGCATCATGAACCAGCGCTGGGTATCCGGGCTGTGGCAGGGATATTCCAGATAGAAGCTCTCCTGCTGGCGCAGCAAGACCCGTCGTAACCCCTCAATAGCGCTCAGCGCCGAAGGTTCAGCAGAGCCATCGCAAGCGCTTAAATAATTGACGCCACGCCAGTTATACCCCTTTGCCATGCCATTTTGCTCGGCGAATCGATTCCAGGCGAGGTTGGTATAATGGATCACCCCGTTGCCGTCTATTACTGCAAACTGGTCATCCAGTGAATCCAGCAATGCAACCAGATCCTGAGCTCGCTCGGCAAAGCGACGCATCCCCCCCGGCATGTTATCAATCATGGTGGCCATCCTGTGGCAAAAGTGGCGCCTCGCCAGCTATTAACAATTAGGTCAGCAGGTAGAGTAAAGCACCCAATTCTCACTTAGCCAACTGAGACCAAATGTCACCATGTCACATCATCCGGCAAGGTTTCAGGCCAGCTCCCGAACCGGACAAAAAAAGAACAAATCATCCGTTCTTTATTTAGAAATAGTATTTAATTCCCGCACCACTGATTTTCGCAGGGGATGCCATCTCCCTCTCCATCCATTTTGGTATCAGGGCAGTTTTGTAAAAACCAGGTTGCCTCCTCACAAGAGGTCATCTGGAAGCAATATTGGCGACCATCGCACTGATAACTTCTGGTTGGCAGCGATGCGTTTGTGTCGGAAAACAATCCCATACTGCTCTCACCACTACTGGCAGGAATGGCAGGCGCGGAAGTCACCGACTCGGCCGAGAAGCGGAAATAGCTGCGGCCCAACAGTGGGCCGCAGACATAAATATCAAAACAGTGAGCAAGCGCAGCCTGCAGCCAAAGGGTTAGCCGAGCTGGGATACCTTGATGACCTCGGCGATACGGCTCAGCATCCGCAGCGAGGTGTGGTGCTCGGTGGCATCCGCCGCCGCGCAGGCATCCTCCAGAATAGTGATGGCGTAGTCGCGATCGTGACCATCTCGCGCTGCCGCCTGAATGGCCCAGCTGGTGCTTACGCCGCACAGATAGAGGTGGTCGATATGGTTGGCCCGCAGGGCGGGTTCCAGCGCAGTGCCATAGAATGGACTCACTCTGGGTTTGGCCAGCACCAAGTCACCGGGCTGCACATCGAGCTCTGCATGAAAATCGGTGCCGCTGTCGCAAAGAGAGAGGGCGCCAAGCTGATGGGCCCGGCCAAACATGGGGGAGCCCTTGGGTTGCAGTTGATAACGACTGTCGAAACCGACCTTGATCAGCACCACCAGCCAATCGTGGGCGCGGGCATAAGCCATCGCCTCATTGGCATGCGCGATGGCGTTTTGCTCCATCACATGGTCGGCCGTGGTCGCAATGCGACCGTCAGGATGGGCGATGTCGTTGATAAAATCGATCACCAGTAGTGCCTTGTTCATCCCTTCTCTCCCAAATCGTGGTTGATAGCCGACCCGTTATACTCGCTTTTTCGCGCCTGCACAGCCTGTCTCAGCGACCTCGTTGGCATGGGCAGTCCGCTTATGCCTGCACCTCGCCCGGATAGAGGGTCACCACCAGATCGAGCCCCTGCTCGGCCAGCCCCAACAGCTGTGCGGCCGGCAGCCGGTTTTGCAGGATGGGAGCAGTACCTGACTGGTAACCCAGATCCATCTCCTTGCGCAGGCAACCCTGCCAAAGCGGCAAAACCGGCTCCGGCAGCTCAGCCAAAATGGCGAGCAGGTGCGCTACAAGTTGTCGCGGCTCGCTGTAATTGCCCTCTCCGGCGAACAGCTCCAGACGCCCATGCCACAGCCCCCCTTCCTGATGGAGGGTCAGACAATCCATCCCGCCCTGCACCAGCGCGTCAACTAGCGGCTGCAGATTCTGCTCGCTGGTCAGCTCCAGATCGCCGTTGATAAAGTGGCAGCTCTCCATTTGCATCCTCACTTCCGCTTACACCAGTCCGAGCGCGTAGCGCAGGGCCATCTCCTTCAGGGGGCCAGCTTTATCAGCCAGATTGAGGGCCAGATTGCGAGCCAGCTTGAGCGGGCCAATTTCGTTGCTGAACACCCCGTAGAAGAGATCCATCCCCGACTGCATCAGCAGGTTGTCGGGGCGGCGACGGCGCTCGTAGCGCTCGGCCAGCACAGCTTGATGCCAGTCGGCGCCAGCCCCTTGCAACAAGTCGACCCAGCAGGCGACATCCTTGAAGCCGAGGTTGACCCCCTGCCCCGCCAGCGGGTTGATGGTGTGGGCGGCATCGCCAAACAGCACCACCCGACCGGCGTGGTAGTCGTTGGCGTGGCGGCGCACCAGCGGGAAGCTCCCCTTGCCGGTGACGGTAAAGCCGCCGAGCCGACTCGGGAAGTGGCGGCGCACTTCGGCGGCGAGCGCCTCGTTGCTCATAGCCGCCAGCGCCCGGATCCGGGCCGGACTGTCATACCACACCAGGGAGCCGTGCTGGCCAGTCAGCGGCAAGAAGGCGCGCGGGCCGCTCGGGGTGAACTGCTGCCAGGTGATGTCTTCTTGCGGGAAATCGGTGTCGATATTGATCAGCATGCAGTGCTGGCGGTACTCGAAACGCGATACCCCGATGCCGGCCAGCTTGCGGGTGTGGGATTCGGCGCCGTCGCAGGCCAGCACCCAGCGGGTGGCCAGTTCGGTACCGTCGTCCAGAGTCAGTACAGCTTCATCCGCACTCTGGCGCAGGCTTGTCACCGCCGCAGGGGTGTGGGTCTGGATGTTGGGGAAATCTTCCATCCGCTTGAGCAGGGCGAGCTGCACCAGCCGGTTCTCGATGATGTAACCGAGCTGGGGCAGGCCGAGGTCGGCGGCGTTGAAGCGGGTGGCAAAGCCATCCAGCTCCCAGGTCTCCAGCCGGCGATAGGGGCAGAGCCGCATCTGCTGCAGATGGTGCCAGGCGCCAGCTTGCTCCAGCAGCGCCACCGAGGCCTGACTGATGGCGGAGACCCGCAGATCCAGCGGCTGCTCCGGCGCGTATTGCTCCGGCAGCTGGGTTTCGATGACCCGCACCGAGAGGCCCTGGGCCGCCAGCAGACAGGCGGTAGCCGCCCCCACCATGCCGGCGCCGACGATGGCGATATCACACTGTTCCATAACTTTATTCCTGCAAAAAGGGCGCCCCGTTCATGGGTGGCCGGGGCCAAACCGAATGGCGCCATGATACCGCAAGGGGGCGGGATAAACAGTGGAGGGGGGTGGAGAATTGCTGCGTCAAATCAAGGGGAAAGCCGATTTTCTCCCGCACGTGGCGCCCCCGCTGGCAAAGGGGCCGGACTGGATATTCGCTAGGCAGTCTCACGATTGCAGAGTAAAATGCCCGGTCCTTTGACCATGCCAAATTCAAAACCAGTCAAGAGTAGCAATGAGCAAGAAACTTCACATTAAAACCTGGGGCTGCCAGATGAACGAGTACGACTCGTCCAAGATGGCCGACCTGCTGGATGCCAGCAATGGCTACACGCTTACCGAGGAGCCGGAAGAGGCAGATGTGCTGCTGCTCAACACCTGTTCCATCCGCGAAAAGGCGCAGGAGAAGGTGTTCCACCAGCTGGGCCGCTGGAAAAAGCTCAAGGCAAACAAGCCCGGTCTGGTGATCGGCGTCGGTGGTTGCGTGGCCTCCCAGGAGGGCGATGCCATTCGCCAACGCGCTCCCTATGTCGATATCGTGTTCGGCCCGCAGACCCTGCACCGCCTGCCCACCATGATCAAACAGGTTCAGGAGGGGCGTGGCGCCCAGGTGGACGTCAGCTTCCCCGAGATCGAGAAGTTTGACCGCCTGCCCGAGCCGCGCGCCGAAGGGGCAACCGCCTTCGTCTCCATCATGGAAGGGTGCTCCAAATACTGTACTTACTGCGTGGTGCCCTACACCCGCGGTGAAGAGGTGAGCCGTCCGCTCGACGACGTGCTCTATGAAATCGCCCAGCTCGCCCAGCAAGGGGTGCGCGAAGTGAACCTGCTCGGTCAGAACGTCAACGCCTACCGTGGCCCGACCCATGACGACGGCATCTGCACCTTCGCCGAGCTGCTGCGTCTGGTGGCCGCCATCGACGGCATCGACCGTATCCGCTACACCACCAGCCACCCCATCGAGTTCACCGACGACATCATCGAGGTCTACAAGGACACCCCGGAAGTGGTCAGCTTCCTGCACTTGCCGGTGCAAAGCGGATCCGACCGCATCCTGACCATGATGAAGCGCCCGCACACCATTCTGGAGTACAAATCCAAGCTCCGTCGTCTGCGCGCCGCCCGTCCCGACATCACCATCAGCTCCGACTTCATCGTTGGCTTCCCGAACGAAACCGATGAGGATTTCGAGGCCACCATGAAGCTGATCGAGGATGTGGGCTTTGACATGAGCTTCAGCTTCATCTTCAGTCCGCGCCCCGGTACGCCGGCCGCCGACATGCCCGACGATGTCGACATGGAAGTGAAGAAAGCCCGTCTGGCCCGCCTGCAGCACGTCATCAACAATCAGGCGATGCAGATTGGTCGCTCCATGCTGGGCACTACCCAGCGCATCCTGGTGGAAGGGCCCTCCAAGCTCGACCCGATGCAGCTGTGCGGCCGCACCGAAAACAACCGGGTGGTCAACTTCGAGGGAGCCCATACCCTGATTGGCGGCTTTGCCGACGTGGAGATCACCGAAGTGCTGCCCAACTCCCTGCGCGGCAAATTCATCCGTGGCGAGAACGAGATGAACCTGCGCATCGCCACCGCCCCGAGCGACATTCTGGCCCGTCGTCCCGACAACGTGCCGGACGAGCTGGGCGTGGCCGCCTTCACTCCCCATTAATCTCCCCCTCCCCATCCGCCCGGCGGATGGGGAGCGCCCTGATACGAGGATATTGTGAGCCGACACCTCTCGACCCTGAACCTGCATCTCGAACCCGCCGACAACCAGCGTCTTGCCAGTCTCTGCGGCCCCTTCGATGACAACATCAAGCAGCTGGAGCGCCGCCTCGGCATCGAGATCAGCTACCGTGACAACCACTTCCAGCTGCTGGGCAAGCAGGCCCAGGTGGATGCCGCCGCCGTCATCATCAAGCACCTCTATGTGGAAACCCAGCCCCTCAAGGGTGGCAAGGTGACCGACATCACCCCCGACATGGTTCATCTGGCCATTCTGGAGTCGAGGGTGCTGGAGCAGGATGACGAACCGGCCCCCTCCATCCCCTATGGCAAGGAGGTGACGGTCAAGACCAAGCGCGGTCTCATCAAGCCACGTAGCCCCAATCAGGCCCAGTACATCGCCAATATCGTGCGCCACGACATCTGCTTCGGCATAGGACCGGCCGGTACCGGCAAGACCTATCTGGCGGTGGCAGCAGCGGTGGATGCGCTGGAGCGTCAGGAGATCCGCCGCATTCTGCTGACCCGTCCGGCGGTGGAAGCGGGCGAGAAGCTCGGCTTCCTGCCCGGCGATCTCTCCCAGAAGGTCGACCCTTACCTGCGCCCGCTCTACGACGCCCTGTTCGAGATGCTGGGCTTTGAGCGGGTCGAGAAGCTGATGGAGCGCAACATCATCGAGGTGGCGCCGCTCGCCTATATGCGCGGCCGTACCCTCAACGATGCCTTCATCATTCTCGATGAGGCCCAGAACACCACCACCGAACAGATGAAGATGTTCCTGACCCGGATCGGCTTCAACTCCAAGGCGGTGGTCACCGGCGACATCACCCAGATCGACCTGCCGCGCAATGCCAAGTCCGGCCTGCGCCACGCGCTGGAAGTGCTGCAGGGCGTTGATGGTCTGTCGTTCAACTTCTTCCAGTCCACCGACGTGGTACGCCACCCGGTGGTGGCCCGCATCGTGCAGGCCTATGAGGCATTCGACGCCAAGCAGGCAGCCGAGAAGGTGGCCGGCCAAGCAAACACCAGCAAAGAGAGCGAGCAATGAGCGTAACCCTGGATCTGCAACTGGCCAGTGCCAGCACCGACGGCCTGCCAAGCGAGGCCCAGCTGCAAGGCTGGCTCGACGGCACCATTCTCGGCTTCCAGCAGGAGGCCGAAGTGACGGTGCGCATCGTCGACGAGGCGGAGAGCAACGAGCTCAACCTCACCTATCGCGGCAAGGACAAGCCCACCAACGTGCTCTCCTTCCCGTTCGAGGCGCCACCCGGTCTGGAGCTGCCGCTGCTGGGCGATCTGGTGATCTGCCGTCAGGTGGTGGAGCGCGAGGCACAGGAGCAGGGCAAGCCCCTCATGGCCCACTGGGCCCACATGGTTGTGCACGGCAGTCTGCATCTGCTAGGTTATGACCATATCGAGGATGAGGAAGCCGAAGAGATGGAAGCGCTTGAGCGCGACATCATGCAGGAGCTGGGCTTTGCCGACCCTTATCAGAGCGACGAAGAGTAATGTGCAGCATGGCGGTTCATCGGCTTGAAACAGATGGCTGCCATCCTCATATAGCTGAAGTGAAATCCCCGTATATTCAATGAGTAACCAAGAGAAAAAATGACCGACGATCACCCTAGTACCGGCTCGCCGAAGAAAACCTGGCTCGACAAGCTCAGCCAACTCTTCCAGGGCGAGCCAAAAGACCGCAATGATTTGGTGGAAGTGATAGCCGATGCCGAAGAGCGTGACCTTATCGATCAGGACACCAAGGACATGATCGAAGGGGTGCTGGAGATCGCCGATCTCCGGGTTCGCGACATCATGATCCCCCGCTCCCAGATGGTCACCATCGAGAAGTCCCAGCCGATCGACGAGATCCTGCCGGTGATCATCGAGTCGGGTCACTCCCGCTTCCCGGTGATCAACGAGGACAAGGACCATGTCGAGGGCATTCTGCTCGCCAAGGATCTGCTCCCCTTCGGTTTCGGTGGCCACCATGCCAGCGAGCCGCTGCAGCTGGAGAAGGTCCTGCGCCCCACGGTGATCGTCCCCGAGAGCAAGCGTGTTGATCGCCTGCTCAAGGAGTTTCGTGAAGAGCGCTACCACATGGCCATCGTGGTCGACGAGTTTGGTGGCGTCTCCGGTCTGGTGACCATTGAAGACATTCTGGAACTTATCGTTGGCGAGATCGACGACGAGTTTGACGACATCGAGGACGAACCGGACGAGATCCGCCGCCTCAGCAAGCGGGTCTTCTCCATCAGCGCCCTGACCGAGATCGAGGATTTTAACGACTTCTTCGGCACCAAGTTCAGCGATGAAGAGGTGGATACGGTCGGTGGTCTGGTGATGCACGCCTTCAGCCACCTGCCCAAGAAGGGCGAGGAGATCGAGCTGGACGGCTACCTGTTCAAGGTGATGCATGCCGACAAGCGCCGCCTGCAGCAGTTGCAGGTGAAGATCCCCGAGAACCACGCCGTGGCGCAATCTGAGCCCCAGTAAGTCGCCCGAGCGAATTGAACAACGCCCCGACCTCGGGGCGTTGTGCTATCTGGACGGCTCGAGGCTCGCCGTTGGCAACCGTACAGGGTAAGATACCGGCCATTCGACCCAGTTGCAGACCAAGACGAGCACCATCGCCCGTGAGATTATCTCCTGTTACTTCAAAAATTCTGTTAAGCCTCGGTGCGTTGGCCTCTGGTGCCATCGCTGTGCTGGCCTTCTCCCCCTTCGGCTACTGGCCGCTGGTTATTCCTTCCCTGCTCGGCCTCTACGCCCTGCTGGACAAGGCCAGCCCCAAACAGGCGGCCTGGCGCGGCTTTGGCTACGCCATGGGGCTGTTCTTGCCGGGTCTGTGGTGGATCCACGTCAGCATGACCGAATTTGGCGGCATACCGCTGCCGGTCGCTTTCGTGCTGCTGGCTGGTCTGTCAGCCTATCTGGCGCTCTATCCGACGCTGGCCTGCTGGGCCTTTGCCCGCTTCTTCAGCGGTCGTCACTGGAGCCGCTGGCTGCTCGCCTTCCCGGCACTCTGGCTGCTGGCCGACTGGCTGCGCGGCTGGGTGATGACCGGCTTCCCATGGCTCTGGTTTGGCTACACCCAGATCGACGGCCCGCTCAAGGGATTTGCTCCCATTCTCGGGGTACAGGGCATCACCCTGGCACTGCTATTCTGTGCCTCCGCCATCTGGCTGGTGTGGAAGTCCCGCTCGCCACTGTGGCTGGCGGTGCCCGCCCTGCTGGCTGCCGGTGCTCACGGCCTGATGCAGCTCAACTGGGTAACCCGTGGCGAACCGGTCAAGGTGGCGCTGGTGCAGGGCAATATCGCCCAGTCCCTCAAGTGGGATCCGGAGGCGCTGGCCCCCACGGTACGCACCTATCAGGATTTGAGCCGCGACAATCAGGATGCCGATATCATCGTCTGGCCCGAGTCGGCGATCCCGGCCCTCGAAAAAGCCATGGGCCCCTATCTGGAGAACCTCGACAAGGCGATGAAGGTGAACGAGACCGGACTGCTGGCAGGGATCATCCACTACGACGAGGATAAGCAACGCTTCTACAATACCGTGCTCGGCATGGGGGTACAGGATGCGGATGGCAAGGAGTCCTACTTCTACGGCCACCCCAACCGCTACAACAAGTACCACCTGCTGCCCATCGGCGAGTTCGTGCCGTTTGAAGATCTGCTGCGCCCCATCGCCCCCTTCTTCAACCTGCCGATGTCCTCTTTCAGCCGGGGTGACGAGGTGCAACCGAACCTGATCGCCAAGGGGCTCAAGTTTGCCGCCGCCATCTGCTACGAGATCATCTTCCCGGAAGAGGTGCGCCGTAACGTCAACCCGGATACCGACTTCCTGCTGACCGTCTCCAACGACGCCTGGTTCGGCACCAGCATCGGCCCCTGGCAGCATATGGAGATCGCCCGGATGCGGGCGCTGGAGCTGGCTCGTCCGCTGCTGCGCGACACCAACACCGGCATCACTATCGTTACCGAGATCGATGGCAGCATCATCGGCCAGATCCCGCAGTTCGAAGCGGGTGTGCTGCGCAGCGAAGTACGCCCGGCCCACGGTGCCACCCCCTACATGCGCTTTGGCAACTGGCCTCTCTACGGCCTGACCGTGCTGCTGCTGGGTCTGGCACTGGCGCTGCGCCCCAAGGCGCACCCCTGGGCCCGCGAGCTCTGAGCGCATGTTAAAGTCGCACCATAAAGACGAGAGGCGCCATAAGGCGCCTCATTTTTTATCCAGACATTACGGCCTTTGACCGCAATTCAATCTTGTTATCCCTGATTGAAAGCCGGGTGGTAGTTTACCTCACCACGGGCACTGGCCGCACCAAACGACATGGCCATAAAGTACTCGGGTGGCACGCCGGGCAGCGTCAACTCCGGCTTGGGCACGAAACCGAAACGACCGTAGAAACCGGGATCCCCCAGCACCACGCAGCCTGCAGCCCCTTTCCTCTTGAGCTCGGCCAGACCCGCTTCCATCAAGTGTGACCCTATCCCCTTGCCGTGCAGCTCGGGAGAGACGGAAATGGGGCCAAGGCCATACCAGCGCTCGCTGCCATCACTGATGGTCACCGGCGAAAAGCAGAGGTGGCCGACCACTTGGCCCTCCAGCTCTGCCACCAGCGACAGGCTGAGTGCCCCGGCTTGGCGCAAGGCGCGCACGATCAGCTGCTCGTTGTGATCGGTATGGGGGGCATTGAGGAATGCGGCCACGGTCACTGCTTCAATGACGTCGTGATCGGCCCCTGTTTCGGGCCGAATGATGATGTTCATCGGTGTTCTCCGTTTGTTCTCTTTAAAATAGATGGCCTGATCAGGCGGCCTGCAGACAGCAGATCACATAGCCGTAACTGCCCAGATATTGGCGGTGGATGGCTATTTCCCGACTTAAGTCCTGCCATGCGGGACTCTCCCCCAGCTCGTCACGATAGCGCGCCAGATTGCGCTCGATGGGGTCCAGATAGTTGTGCCAGGCCTTTTGCGGCAACTGGGTGTGCGACAGACAGCGATAACCCGCCTCTTGCACCGTCTTCAGCAGGCCCGCCAGCGTCTGCATGGCGGGGTAATCCTGCTGCCAGAATGCCAATGCCTCCTCGGGCGGGTTATCGGTCAGCCAGACCGCATCACTCAGCACGATACAAGCCTGCGGGCTTGCGAGCAGCGGACGCCACGCCTTCAGCGCATTGGCAACGCCCATCACATAGGCGCTCCCCTCTGCCCAGATGAGGTCGGCCGGAGCCAGATCGTCCGGCAGTGCCGCCATGTTGGCACAGAGGGTGGTGACATGCTCAAAGCCCGCCGCACGGGCAGAGTTGGCCACGGCGGCCAGAGCCTCCTCTTCCAGATCGATGGCCACTATGGCGGCATCGGTCACCTGAGCCAGCGCCATGGTCGAGGCACCCCGTCCGCAGCCCATGTCGAGGATCCGGCGCGGCCGGATGGGCAAGGCGGCAAACTGCTGCTGGGTGAAGACGCGATCCCCCGGCCCCCAGTAACTCATGCCATCCAGCAGCTGGATAAAGTCCTTGATGTAACGCTCATGTTCATTCATGTCTTTGCTGAGCCACTGCAAGTGGTAGCGATCCTTCTCGCTAAAACCCTGTTTCATCACCCAAGCGAAGTAGGCCTCCGGTGCCTCGCGCTGCAGTTGCAGCTGCCAGGCCTTGAATTCCTCACCGGAGTGCGCACGCAAACCGGCGAGATCCGCCAGCAGATCCCGGGCGCGCTGCATCCTCGCCAGCTCATCATCGAGCTCCCTGACCCGGGCTTCCAGCGTTGCCTGCTCCAGCTCGCCAGCCAGACAGGCGAGGCACTGCTTGAGGCTGAGCCCACCCGCCTGCAGGGCCTGTACCATCTGCAACCGCTGCAGATCTTCATCGTCGTAGTGGCGATAACCGTTGGCGCCCCTCGTTCCCGCAATCACCCCCAGCTTCTCGTAATAGAGCAGGGTGGAGCGGGCCAGGCCGCAGCGCCGGGCCAGTTCGGATATTTTCATGACAACCACTCGCTGAGGGGTCTGTGACCCGATGAAGGGAAGCTTAAACTGTGAAGCTATAGACAGGTCAACGCCCTTTTCCAGAGCGCCGCCAACAAAAACGGCCACCCGAAGGTGGCCGTCGTCAGCGATGTCAGCGACAAAGCAGCGATGCTCCCGGCTCAGAGACCGGCCGCCTCCAGATGCTCCACCAGCAGCTGCACACTGCGGTTGCCGCGCCACTCGTTGACATCGAGCCGGTAGACCAGCCGCACCCGTTTGACCGAGGCATCGGGCCAACGCTTGAGATCGACCCCGAAGGCGATGGCATCCACCGCATGGCCGGAATCGGTAGTCAGCATCATCTTGAGGTGCTTCTCCCCCACCAACCGCTGCTGTACCAGCACGAATTCACCGTCAAACAGTGGCTCGGGGAAGGCCTGACCCCAGGGGCCGGAGGCGCGGATCAGCTCCGCCAGCTCGATATTGAGCTCGTCCGGCAAGAGCTCGCCATCGGTGAGCAGCACCCCGGTCAAGAGCTCGGGGGTCACCAGCTCGCTGATGACCGTCTCGAAAGCCCGCCCGAACGCTTCGATATTGGCCTTGGGTAGAGTCAACCCCGCCGCCATGGCGTGGCCGCCAAACTTGCCCATCAGCCCCGGGTGGCGGGTATCGAGCAGTTCCAGCGCATCGCGCAGATGCACCCCGGGGATGGAGCGGCCAGAGCCCTTGAGCTCGGTCTCGCTGCTCTCGGCAAAGGCGATGACCGGGCGGTAGTACTTTTCCTTCACCTTGGAGGCCACCAGCCCCACTACTCCCTGATGCCACTCATTGCGGTGCAGCACGATGCCCGACGGCACCTCGCCATCGCGAAACCGGATCTGCTCCAGGGTGGCAAGCGCCTCCTGCTGCATCCCCTGCTCGATCTCCTTGCGTTCCTGATTGAGGCTGTCCATCTCGGAGGCGAGCTGGCGCGCCAGATTGAGATCATCGCAGAGCAGACAGGCGACCCCGAGCGACATGTCATCGAGGCGCCCCACCGCGTTGAGGCGCGGCCCCAGCGCAAAACCAAGGTCGGCGGCGGTAAGACGGCGACCATCGCGGCCCGACACATCCACCAGCGCCTGAATGCCGGGGCGACAGCGCCCAGCCCGGATCCGCTGCAAACCCTGATGGACCAGAATGCGGTTGTTGCCGTCGAGCGCCACCACGTCGGCCACCGTACCGAGGGCCACCAGATCGAGGTAATCCGCCACATTGGGGGCCACGATGCCGAGCCGCTCATACCAGCCGGAGTGCTTGAGGTGAGTATTGAGCGCCGCCATCAGGTAGAAGGCGACCCCGACACCGGCCAGCGACTTGGAGGGGAAATCGCAGCCGCGCTGGTTGGGATTGACGATGGCATCGGCGTCAGGCAACTCCTGACCCGGCAAATGGTGATCGGTAACCAGTACCTGCATGCCGGCCGCCTTGGCCGCCGCCACCCCGGCGATGCTGGAGATGCCGTTATCCACCGTGATCAGGAACTCGGCGCCGCGGGCCACCGCCAGCTCGACGATCTCGGGGGTAAGGCCGTATCCGAACTCGAAGCGGTTGGGCACCAGAAAATCGATATGGCGGCCGCCCATAGCGCGCAGGGCCAGCACGCACAGCGCCGAGCTGGTGGCGCCATCGCAGTCAAAGTCACCGACGATGAGGATCCGCTTCTGGGCGGCCAGCGCGTCGGCCAGCAGCGGCACCGCCTGCTCCATGCCATAGAGGCGCTGGGGTGGCAGCAGCGAGCTGGCGCTGCGCTCGAGCAGGACGGGATCGTCTACGCCACGGCTGGCGAAGATTTGGCGAAGCAGCGGATGCAGGTTGGCGGGCAGATGGGAATCATCAACTCGCGGACGACGACGAATGTGCAGAGGCATCAAAATTATCCAGTATCTTGAGCAGTTGTTCAGGGCTCTGGTAACCCCGCACCAGATCTCCTTCAGAGGAGATCCAGGCCGGCAGTACCTTTACCCCCAACCATTGGCTCAGGCCAATATTTTGGATAAGGGTCTCACTACATTCCTTTTGAGGCAAATAAGCTTTGAAGGGCGAATTTTGCAGCAGGGGATCGCTGCACCAGTCGGTGGCTCGCTCGGCATGGTCAATGACCGGATAGATCGCGATGCTCACCCCGGATGCCTGCAGATGTTGCAGAGTACCGGGTAGCTGACGCCGTACCGCATCCTTCTCGCCAAGAAACAACGCGACCCGATGACGCTCATCCCGGGCCTTGAGCACAATGGGAGCATGGGCTGCCTGCGCCAATCCCAGTCGACGCTGAGTGCGCATGCCGGAGATGGTCAGGTTCTTCATGTCCCGAGTCATGTCCAGCATGACCCCCTGTACCAGATAATCCCCTTTGGCATCGCTATAGAGCACCCCCTTGGAGGTGCCCAGCATATACAGGCCCGCAATAGGCGTCTGATCCACCGTATATACGGATATCCCCAGCCTGGTGGATATGGCTGTTTTCAAGGCCTGGGGATCCATCCCCGCTTTGGCAGTAAATGTGCACAAAAGCATCATTCCCAGTAGTAAATACTTCACTCTTTTACTCACGTGGCATGAATGAATGGACTCAACAAAGTACAGCAGCACAGTTCAGTATTCAACCTGCTATTTATCGAAAAATTAATATCAGGTTGAACCAAAAAATCACGCCCCCCTGATTGCCAAGCAGAGCCAACCTCAGCAAGCTAGTCAGGGAGAACAGGTGGCATGTGCTCTTGCTACCCTGCTCCCGATAGCGGATCGCCGCCAGAACAAGGCGCGGCCGCTACGCTAGTGTGCTTAATTTCGGAGGAAAGAATGAGTCTGATACAAGAGTTCAAGGCCTTTGCATCCAGAGGCAACGTGATCGATATGGCGGTCGGTATCATTATTGGTGCCGCCTTCGGCAAGATTGTCTCCTCCTTCGTCGGTGACGTGATCATGCCGCCTATCGGCCTGATCCTGGGCGGTGTGGACTTCAGCGACCTGGCAGTCACCCTGAAGGCTGCCGAAGGCAGCGCTCCTGCCGTGGTCATTGCCTACGGCAAGTTCATCCAGACCATCATCGATTTTCTGATCATCTCCTTCGCCATCTTTATGGGACTGAAGGCCATCAATACCCTGAAGAAAAAGCAGGAGGAGGAAGCAGCCGCCCCCGCAGCACCGACCAAGGATCAGGAGCTGCTGACCGAGATCCGCGACCTGCTGAAAGCCCAGCAGGGCAAATAAGCGTCACTTCCCGTCGTGTATTCATAAAAAAACCGCCCGCAGGCGGTTTTTTGTTTTGTTGGCCACCCAACCCGCTCAGGCCCGCGGGTGATGCTCGCCATGGAGCGCCTTGAGCCGCTCGTTGGCGACATGGGTGTAGATCTGGGTAGTGGAGAGATCTGCGTGGCCCAGCAGCATCTGCACCACCCGCAGATCGGCGCCGTGGTTGAGCAGGTGGGTGGCAAAGGCGTGGCGCAGGGTATGGGGGGATAACTCGCCGTTGATCCCGGCCCGCTGGGCATAGAGCTTGATGCGGTGCCAGAAGGTCTGGCGGGTCATCATCCGGGCCAGTTTGGAGGGGAAAACCACATCCGAGCTGGTACCACCGAGCAGCAGAGTTCGCCCCTCCCGGTAGTAGCGTTCCAGCCAGTACATCGCCTCCTCGCCCATGGGCACCAACCGCTCCTTGTTGCCTTTGCCCACCACCCGCACCAGCCCCTGCCGCAGGCTGACATGCTCGGCAGTCAGCCCCACCAGCTCGGAGACCCGCAAGCCAGTGGCGTAGAGCAGCTCCAGCATCGCCTTGTCCCGCAGCTCCAGCGGATCATCCACCAGCGGCGCCGTCAACAGCGCTTCCACTTCCGCTTCGCTCAGATCGGAGGGGAGCTTCTTGGGCAGCTTGGGCCCCTCCAGCAGTACGGTAGGGTCGTCGCTGCGCAGCTTCTCGCGGTTGAGGTACTGATAGAAGCGGCGCAGGGCCGACAGAAAGCGGGCCGTACTGCTGGCGGCAAACTGATTATCGACCCGCCACGCGAGATAGTGCTGGATCTCGTCCATCCCCGCCAGCAGCAGGGAGCTGCCCTGCTTATCGAGCCAGAGGGAGAATTTTTCCAGATCGGTGCGATAGGAGCTGACCGTGTTGTCGGAGAGGCCCCGCTCCAGCCAGAGGGCATCGAGAAAGGGTTCAATCAGGGGATGTGGCTCGGGCTTGCTCATGGTCGGTCGCAGTCAGAAGAACAGTGGCCCATTGTAACGCCTCTGCTTGCCGGATGTGCAAGCCGCTTGCCGCGACCTGATCTGCCCGTGATATCGGGCGGTGAAGGAGCGCAGCCAATCTGCTAGACTGGCGCCCTCCCCTTATGTTGCCCATCGTGTTGCCAACAGGTGCAGCCCACACGAGCAAGCGAGAAAGCGCCAAAAGAGATAAAGAGCGATGAAGATTGGTCTGTTTTACGGTTCTACCACCTGCTACACCGAGATGGCTGCCGAGAAGATCCGCGCCCTTATCGGCCCCGAGCTGGTGGATATCCACAACATCAAGGATGTCTCCCTGCGCCTGATGGAGGATTACGAGGTTTTGATCCTCGGCATCTCTACCTGGGATTTCGGCGAGCTGCAGGAGGATTGGGAGTCCCGCTGGGAAGATATTGGCGACCTCCATCTGGAGGGGCGTATCGTCGCCCTGTTTGGCCTCGGCGACCAGCTGGGTTATGGCGAATGGTTCCAGGATGCCCTCGGCATGCTGCACGATCAGCTGGTGCCCAGAGGGGTCAAGCTGGTGGGTTACTGGCCCAACGAAGGCTACGAGTTCGATGCCTCCAAGGCGCTGATTGATGATGGCCGCCACTTCGTCGGCCTGGCCCTCGACGATGCCAACCAGTATGACCAGACCGACTCCCGCATCGAGCAGTGGGTCGACCAGATCCTGACCGAAATTCACGAGCTGCTCTGACCCGAGCGGCCTGTCCGGCATCCCAGCCTGTGCGGATGCCGGCTTCCTCCCCTTCTTTCCCCTCTCTTAAATCCTCCTTTGCCGCCAATGCGGTCGCAGTTATCGCATCGATTTTTTCAATCGGTATCATCCGCTGACGCCATAGCGACATTTGAGTAACGCTCTGCAACAATGGGGCAGCTACACCATCACGCTCGAATCCGGGTCGCGAAGGCTGAGACCCGCCCAGAAAAGGAGATCCTATGACGCCACTCTCCCTGTTGGCCCCCGCCATCGCCCGCGACGTGCTCGATCACGCGCTGGCACTCGGGGCCGATTTCGCCGAGCTGTTTGTCGAGCGCAAGCGCCGCAGCCAGCTCAGCCTGCTCTCCAGCCAGATAGAGAACATCAGCGGTGGCCTCGATTTCGGCATCGGCGTGCGCCTCTGCTATGGCCACAAGGTGCTCTATGGCTACACCAATCTGGCCAGCCGCGACGAGCTGCTGCGTATCGTCACCCTGCTGGCGGCCAAAGACCGCCGCGACCCGGTGGTGACCGCCACCGCCTTCGATTTCACCCGCCTGACCGACCGCAACCCGGTCGCGCTGCCCCTGTCGGCCGACAAGCTGCTGGAGCAGAAGATTGCCTACCTGCACGCCATGGATGCGGTGGCCCGCGCCGAGAGCAGCAAGGTGAGCCAGTTCTCCGGCAACGTGCTGGGCTGGGAGCAGGAGGTGGAGATCTTCAACAGCGAAGGACTGCAGGTGGCCGATCGCCGCCACTACAACCGCATCATGGCCCAGACCATCGCCCGCGAAGGGAGCGAGCAGAGCGTCGGCTATGAGGCACCGGGCGCCCTGATGGGCTGGGAACATGCCGCACGCATCGATCCGCGCGAGCTGGCCCTCACCGCCACCCGTCAGGCACTGGTGAAACTGGGGGCGGCCCCCTGCCCGAGCGGCACCCTGCCGGTCATCATGGAGAACGGCTTTGGCGGCGTCATCTTCCACGAGGCGTGCGGCCACCTGCTGGAGACCACCTCGGTGGCCAAAAAGGCCTCGGTATTCCACGACAAGATGGGCCAGCTCATCGCCAATCCGGTGGTCAATGCGGTGGACGAGGGGCTGCAAGGCAACGTCTGGGGCTCCATCAACGTCGATGATGAGGGGATGGCGACCCAGCATACCCAGCTCATCAAGGACGGTGTGCTGACCGGTTTTCTGGTGGACAGAATGGGGGCGCTGAAGACAGGTTATGCCCGCACCGGCTCGGGTCGGCGCGAATCGTACAAGTACGCCCCCACCTCGCGCATGCGCAACACCTATATCGAGCCGGGCAACCACAGCCTCGACGACATGCTGGCCACGGTGGAGCACGGCATCTACGCCAAAAAGATGGGGGGCGGCTCGGTACAGCCCGGCACCGGCGAGTTCAACTTCAACGTGCAGGAGGCCTACCTCATCGAGCACGGCAAGATCACCAGACCGCTCAAGTCGGCCACCCTGATCGGCACCGGCCCGCAGGTGCTGAAAGAGATCTCCATGGTGGGCAGCAATCTGGCGCTGGCCGCCGGCATGTGCGGCTCGGTCTCGGGCTCGGTGCCAACCTCGGTGGGCCAGCCGGCACTCAAAGTGGACAATATTCTGGTGGGAGGGAACGCCTGATGAGCCAACTCGACATGAACCAACTGCTCACCCGCCTGCTGGACAAGGTGGCCGATCTCAACGCCGAAGCGGACATCATCGCCAATCAGGAGAGAGCCTTCTCCCTCAAGGCCGACAAGGGCGAGCTGGGTGAATACAAGGTAACCAGCAGCCAGCAACTCGGCATTCGCCTGATAAAAGAGGGCCGGGTCGGCATCGCCTACTCGGAAGCGCTCGATGAGCGGGCGCTCGATGCCATGCTGCAGGATGCGCTGGATGCAAGCCGCTTTGCCAAGGTAGACCCGGATCAGCGCATCTCGGTGGCCAATAGCCGGCTCACCACAGATTGCGAAGAGATCAATCAACCCGATACCACGCCGGTTGAGGAGAAGATCGCCCTGGCCCTGCGCCTGGAGTCAGACATGCTGGCCATGCCCGATGTGAGCGGCGCCCCCTACAACAGCTTCTTTGAAGGGGAGAGCCAGCTCTGGCTCGCCAACAGTCAAGGCACCCTCTGCCAGCACGGCGAGTTCAGCGTCGGCTGCTACACCTCGGCGCTGGTCGAACGGGATGGCCGCCAGTCGATGCACTCGCAGGGGCAGTATGGCCGTCGCTTCGACGAGCTGGATAGCCAGCGGCTCATCGCGCAGATCTATGCCGTCGCCAGCGACCTGCTGCCGGGCGAGGCGGTACCAAGTGGTCGCTACAGCGTCATCTTCAGTACCAACTGCTTCGCCAGCCTGTTTGGCTGCTTTCAGGGGGTACTGTCGGGCAAGTGGGCCCAGCAGGGGATCAACCCATGGCGGGAGAAGGTGGGGCAGAGCGTCGCCTCGCGCTGGCTCACCCTGGAGAGCCGGGTCTATATGCCGGGCGGCATGAACATCAAGGCGTTTGATGGCGAGGGGGCGGCCACCTCGGATCTGCTGCTGATTGGCGACGGTGAGCTGAAGACCCTGCTCCACAACAGCGCCACCGCCCATCACTTTGGTGTGGCCAGCAACGGCTCGGCCGCCCGCGGCGCCCGCAGCGCCCTCGATGTGACCGCTCGCCATCTGGTGTTTGGCGCCGGGTCTCACAGCGAAGCGGAGGTGCAGAGCGGCGACTATCTGGAGCTGGTCAAACTCGATGGTCTGCACTCGGGGGCCGATGCGGTGAGCGGCGACTTCTCCTTTGGCGCATCAGGATTCCTCTGTCGCGACGGAGTGCGCCTGCAGCCGGTACGCGGCATCACGGTGGCGGGCAACTTCTACCGCCTGCTGGGTGAGCTGGAAGCGGTCGGCGATACTCTGCACCACAACGATGGCAAGGGCTTCTACGCCCCGCTGATCCGTTTTGGCGGCCTCTCCGTCGCGGGCAAGTAATCCAGCCCATCAATAGAAAAAGGCGCCTGATGGCGCCTTTTTGCTTGTTATCTCGTCCGCATTGATGGCATGACTCAGGGTGAGAGCGGTTCGCGGTGATACTCGGCGCAGCCGCATTCGGGGCAGGTATCGAGCTGCTCGGGATGGAGCACGGTATGGCGCCAACCACACTGGTCGCACACCATGACCCCGAGCCCCACCCAGTCGCCCGCCTCATAGACGCCCTTGTGCTCCAGCTCGTCGGCCAGCTCGCGCCACTCCACCTGGGCACGGTCAGTCACATCCGCCAACCAGGACCAGGCGGTATCTTTGAGCGCCAGCATAAAGGCAGACTCCTCCACCTGCTCATCCTTGCGCCCCTCGTCATAGTTGCCCAGATCCCGCTTCACATACTCGGCGATCAGCGCCAGTTCGTCCTGAGTGAGGTCGCTGGCCGCTTCCAGATAGGCCTGAACGCGGGCAATCATCCGGTTGAGGCGCTCCCCCTGGAACTGCTCTGTCTCTTGCCACTGCTTTTGCAGTTCGGCAATGAAGGTTTCATACCCTTTTTGACGTTTGTCCATGGCTGTTACTCCTCTGCTAAATCCCTTTCTGGCCCGGCTTCAGGCTTGACGGATGCTGGCGGTTGTTGCCGCCGCAGGATATGGGTATTCTATTGCGATTTCCCAGCTGATTTATCTATTCATTTCACAGATCCGGATGTCACCAATGCAAGAGCAATACGTTCCCCAATCAATCGAACCAGCAGTGCAGAAGCACTGGGATGCCAAGAAAACCTTCAAGGCCGTGGAAAAAGTAGACAAAGAGAAGTTCTACTGCCTCTCCATGTTCCCCTATCCGTCTGGTCGTCTACACATGGGGCACGTTCGCAACTACACCATAGGTGATGTGATCTCCCGTTATCAACGCCTCAATGGCAAGAACGTGCTGCAACCCATCGGTTGGGATGCGTTCGGTCTGCCGGCGGAAAACGCCGCCATCAAGAACAACACGGCGCCGGCCCCCTGGACCTACGAAAACATCGAATACATGAAGAACCAGCTGAAGATGCTGGGTCTGGGTTATGACTGGGATCGTGAAGTCGCCACCTGCAAGCCGGACTACTACCGCTGGGAGCAGTGGTTCTTCACCAAGCTCTACGAGAAGGGTCTGGTCTACAAGAAGACCTCCTCCGTCAACTGGTGCCCGAACGACATGACCGTGCTGGCCAACGAGCAGGTTGTCGACAACTGCTGCTGGCGCTGTGACACCCCGGTGGAGCAGAAAGAGATCCCCCAGTGGTTCATCAAGATCACCGACTACGCCGAAGAGCTGCTGAACGATATCGACAACCTCGAAGGCTGGCCAGAGATGGTCAAGACCATGCAGCGCAACTGGATTGGCCGCTCCGAAGGGGTCAACATCAGCTTCAATATCGAGGGTCATGCTGATCAGCTGGAGGTCTATACCACCCGTCCGGACACCTTCATGGGCGTCACCTATGTCGGTATCGCCGCAGGCCACCCGCTGGCCCTGCAGGCCGCCGAAAACAATCCGGAACTGGCCGCCTTTATCGAAGAGTGCAAGAACACCAAGGTAGCCGAAGCCGAACTGGCCACCATGGAGAAGAAGGGCATGGCCACCGGTCTCTACGCCATTCACCCGCTGGATGGCCGCAAGGTGCCGGTCTGGGTCGCCAACTTCGTGCTTATGAACTATGGCACCGGCGCCGTGATGGCGGTTCCGGCCCACGACCAGCGTGACTTCGAATTCGCCACCAAATATGGCCTCGACATCAAGGCGGTCATCAAGCCGGTTGATGGCGACGTCGACGTGAGCGAAGCCGCTTACACCGAGAAGGGCGTGTTGTTCAACTCCAGCGAGTTTGACGGTCTCGACTTCCAGGGCGCCTTTGATGCCATCGCCAACAAGCTGGAAACACTGGGCAAGGGCAAGCGCACCGTCAACTTCCGTCTGCGCGACTGGGGAGTTTCCCGTCAGCGCTACTGGGGTGCCCCCATCCCGATGCTGACTCTGGCTGACGGTACCGTGGTGCCGACGCCGGAAGATCAGCTGCCGGTACTGCTGCCGGAAGATGTGGTGATGGATGGTATCCAGAGCCCGATCAAGGCCGACGCCGAGTGGGCCAAGACCACTTACAACGGTCAGGAAGCGTTCCGCGAAACCGATACCTTCGACACCTTCATGGAGTCCTCCTGGTACTACGCGCGCTACTGCTCTCCGGACTACGACAAGGGCATGCTGGATCCGGCGGCAGCCAACCACTGGCTGCCGGTGGATCAGTACATCGGCGGCATCGAGCACGCCTGTATGCACCTGCTCTACGCCCGCTTCTTCCACAAGCTGCTGCGTGACGCAGGTCTCGTGAACAGTGACGAGCCGTTCAAGCGTCTGCTCTGCCAGGGCATGGTGCTGGCCGATGCCTTCTACTACAAGGACGAGAAGGGCGGCAACGTCTGGGTCAGCCCGACCGACGTCAAGGTAGAGCGTGACGAGAAGGGTCGCATCACCAAGGCCATCGATAACGAAGGCCGCGAAGTGATTCACTCCGGTATGACCAAGATGTCCAAGTCCAAGAACAACGGCATCGACCCGCAGCTGATGGTCGAGCGTTACGGCGCCGATACCGTCCGTCTGTTCATGATGTTCGCCTCTCCGGCCGAGATGACCCTGGAGTGGTCCGACTCCGGCGTAGAGGGCGCCCAGCGCTTCCTGCGTCGCCTGTGGCGCACTACCTTCGAGCACGTCTCCGGTGGCGCCGTTGCCGCGCTGGATCTGGCTGCCCTCTCCAACGAGCAGAAAGCCATTCGCCGCGAGCTGCACAAAACCATCGCCAAGGTGAGCGACGACGTGGGTCGCCGTCAGACCTTCAACACCGCCATCGCCGCCATCATGGAGCTGATGAACAATCTCTCCAAGCTGGGCAACGACGAGCAGGATCGCGCCCTGATGCAGGAAGCGCTGGAATCGGTCGTGGTCATGCTCTACCCCATCACCCCGCACATCGGCTTCGAGCTGTGGAAGATGCTGGGCAAGGGCGACGACGTGGATCACGCTGCATGGCCGGTGGCCGATGAAGCGGCCATGGTCGAGACCGAGAAGCTGGTCGTGGTGCAGATCAATGGCAAGATGCGCGGCAAACTGACCGTACCGGCCGAAATCAGTCAGGCCGACGTCGAGAAGCTGGCCATGGCCGATGCCTCCGTGCAGAAGTTCACCGACGGTCTGACCGTGCGCAAGGTGATCTATGTACCGGGCAAGCTGCTCAACATTGTCGCCAACTGATCGGTCGACAACGAGCGTTGCCAATCTGTGACAGCAAACGGATGATAACGGCGGGCCCTGCGCCCGCCGCTTTCCCTTAATGCAAAGAGGATTTTCTATGGGCACCATCTTCACCCGCTGGATGGCCATCGTGCTGGCAGCCCTGCTGCTGCAAGGCTGCGGTTTTCACATGCGTGGCACCGGCATTCCGGCCGAGCTGAAGACCATGAAGGTCGTGGGCGACAACAAGAGCGACTTCTACCGGATGGTCACCACCCGCCTCAAGGCGTCAGGGGTTACCCTGGCCGACAAGGAGGGGATCCCGGTACTGACCCTGGGCGGCATCGGTGCCAGCAGTCAGGTCGCCTCGGTCAACGCACAGGGTGTCGACACCGAGTATGTACTGGGCTTCAGCACCCAGTTCACCGTCTCGGTGCCGGGCAAGCCGACTCAGGTTTTCCCCATCAACTTCAACCGCAGCTTCCTCAACAAGCCCGATGCAGCGCTCGCCTCTTCCCGTGAGCAGGAGCAGCTCAACCGCGAGATGCAGGAGCAGGCGGCCAATCAGGTGATCCGGCAGTTGAGTCAGGTCAGCTTCTGATGCGGATCTACCCGGAACAGTTTGGTGACCACCTCAAAGCAGGGCTTCGGCCCTGCTATCTCGTTTTTGGTGACGAACCCCTGCTGCGACTGGAAGCCATCGACGCCATCCGTCAGGTCGCCCGCAAACAGGGATTCGATGAACGCCACACCTTCGTGGTGGAGCAGGGGCTGGACTGGAATCAGGTCTACGACGCCTGTCAGGCGATGAGCCTTTTTTCTGCCCGCCAAATCATTGAACTGGAACTGCCCGCCAAGGTCGACAAGGATCTCGCTGCCCGTATCAGCGACATTGGCAAGCAGCTCCACCCCGACCTGCTGCTGGTACTGAGCGGCGGTCGTCTCAACCAGACCCAGATGAAAGCAGCCTGGTTCGACAAGCTCTACCAGATCGGTACCTATGTGCCGGTCAACCACCCGGAGCCCAAGTTCTTTCCACGCTGGATGAGCGCCCGCTTCCAGCGTTTTGGCCTCAAGGCGCTGCCCGATGCCATCAACTTCATGTGCCACTCCTACGAGGGCAACCTGCTGGCCGCGAGCCAGGAGATCGAGAAGCTGACCCTGCTCTCGCCGCCCCAGCCCATCAGCGTCACCTATCTGCAGGAGACCATCATCCGCCACGCCCACTTCACCCCGTTCCAGCTGGTCGATACCCTGCTGGAAGGGAAAGTGAACCGGGCCCAGCGCATTCTGGCCGCTCTGCGGGCCGAAGGCACCGAGCCGGGGATGCTGGCATGGACCCTCTGTCGCGAGCTGGAGCAGCTGACCGAACTGTCGCTGGCGATGCGCAACGGCCAGCCACTGGGGGAGCACTTCAGCCGCCTGCGCATCTGGCAGAGCCGCCAGCAGCTCATTCAACAGGCGCTGACCCGGCTTCCCTTCGCCAAGCTGCAGCAGCTGTGGCAGCTGATGGCGCAACTTGATGACGCCCAGCGCCGCTTTGATACCGAGCAGGCCTGGCTGATGCTGCAGACCATAGCACTCGGCTTTCGTGATGGTACGCCCCTGCCGCTGGCGATGGAGAGTGCGCCATGCTAAAGGCGCCTATTGGTCTGCTGGGGGGCACGTTCGACCCTATCCATATCGGCCATCTGCGCCCCGCCATCGAGGCGCGCGATGCGATAGGTCTGGCGGAAGTGCGGCTGATCCCGAACCATATACCGCCCCACCGCGCCAACCCGCACTGCTCCAGCGAGCAGCGTCTGGCCATGGTCAGGCTGGCGGCGGCAGAGAACCGCCACTTCGTGGTGGATGAGCGGGAGCTTTGGCGCGACAAGCCCTCCTACACCATCGATACCCTGATCGAGCTGCGTCAGGAGCTGCCCGATACGCCGCTCTGCTTCTTGATGGGGATGGACTCGCTGCTTGGCCTGCCCGGCTGGCACCGCTGGCGGGAGCTGCTCGACTACGCCCATCTGGTGGTGAGCACCCGCCCCGGCTGGCAACCCGATTATCCGGCCGAACTGGCTGAACTGCTGGCCCGTCATCAGGTCAAAGAGGTAGCCGCACTGCACCGGCAACGGGCAGGCCATATCTGGTTGGCCAGCAACCAACCGATTGAATTGTCTGCTACCCGGCTGCGCGAGCTGCTGGCGGCGGGAGAAGATCCCCGCTACCTCTTGCCCGAGCCGGTTGCGCACTATATTGATCAACAGGGGCTCTACCGCGCCATCTGCCGGTAAGACTCCCCAGCTGTCCCGTTCCGGTAGGAAACGGGAGTGACCATGATATAATCCGCCGCCCTCACGCTGTCAGGCGCCGGAATACAGGAGAGACTCATTGCAAGGCCAAGAACTTCACGCCTTTATCATCGACAAGATTGATGACATGAAAGGCCGCGATATCATCACCCTCGATGTACGCGGCAAATCCAGCATCACTGACACCATGATCGTCTGCTCCGGCAACTCCAACCGTCACGTCTGCGCCATCGCCAACCATCTGGCCAGTGAAGCCCGTCATGCCGGGCTCGACCTGCTGAGCGTGGAAGGCGAGCTGAGCGGAGAGTGGGTACTGGTAGATATGGGATCGGTGATCGTGCATGTGATGCAGGATGAACATCGTGACTTCTACCAGCTGGAAAAACTGTGGGGCGGTGCCGCTCAAGTGAACACGCAATAACGAGAGCAGCAAAGTACCGACATGAAGATTCAGTTGATCGCGGTGGGCACCAAGATGCCCGCCTGGGTAGAGCATGGCTTTGAAGAGTATCGCCGCCGCTTCCCGAAAGACATGCCGTTCGAGCTGGTGGAGATTGGCGCCGGCAAACGGGGCAAAAATGCCGATATTCCCCGCATTCTGCAAAAAGAGGGGGAAGCCATGCTGGCTGCCGCTGGCCGCTCGCGCATCGTCACCCTCGACATTCCGGGCAAGCCATGGACCACGGAGCAGCTGGCGACCCAGCTGGAGGCGTGGAAGCTCGATGGCCGCGATGTAGCCCTGCTGGTAGGCGGGCCGGAAGGCTTGTCGCCGGAGTGCAAGGCAGCCGCAGAGCAGAGCTGGTCGCTCTCGCCGCTGACCCTGCCCCACCCGCTGGTGCGGGTACTGGTCGCCGAGAGCCTCTACCGTGCCTGGAGCATTACCACCAATCACCCGTATCACAGGGAGTGAGCCAGGATGTGGCTCACCCTCCCCGACACACAAGCGAATCACAGAGAGTGAACAATGCCGCTCCTGCTGTTATTGCCCCAATGGTTCTGAGGTAAAGGCATGCTGAAACAACGCATCGAGATGCGCGATCACAGTGCCGAGGGCAATCTGTTCTTCCGGCGCACCCTGGTAGCCTACATCGGCATCGTCGTGCTGATGCTGGTGCTGCTGGGCAATCTCTATTACCTGCAGGTCGAGTCTTACGACACCTACCAGACCCGCTCCAACTCCAACCGCATCCGGGTGGTGCCGGTGGCGCCGCCGCGCGGCCTCATCTATGACACCAACGGCGTGCTGCTGGCGGAAAACCGCCCCGTCTACAGTCTGGAGATTGTCCCCGAAGAGACGCCGGATCTGGCCAAAACCGCCGATGAGCTGGTCGCCCTGCTGGGGCTGCCGGAGGGGACAAAAGAGAAGTTTCTGGCCGAAGTGAAGCGCCAGCGCCGCTTCAAACCGGTCGCCCTCTACGAGAAGCTGACCGAGTATCAGGTGGCGCTCTTTTCTGTCAACCAGCACAACTACCCGGGTGCCAGCATCGAGGCTTACCTCAAGCGCTACTACCCGTTTGGCGACACCCTTACTCATGCGCTGGGCTACGTGGCCAAGATCAACACCCGCGACGTGGAGCGCCTCGACAAGGAAGACAAACTCGCCAACTACGCAGCCACCAAGGATATCGGCAAGCAGGGGGTGGAGAAGTATTACGAGGATGAGCTGCACGGCGTGGCGGGCTATCAGGAGGTCGAGGTCAACAACCGCGGCCGGATTGTCCGCACCCTCAAGTTCCAGCCCCCGGTTCCCGGCAAGGATATCTACCTCAACATCGATGTGCGGCTGCAGCTCAAGGCCCAGCAGCTGCTGGCCGGACAGCGTGGCGCCATCGTGATGATGGATCCCAAAACCGGCGCTATTCTGGCCATGGAGTCGAGCCCGAGCTACGACCCCAACCTGTTCGTGACCGGTATCTCGGGCCCCAACTACTCGGCGCTGCTCAACGATCCGGCGCGGCCGCTGGTCAACCGCACCACCCAGGGCATCTATGCCCCCGCCTCCACCGTCAAACCCATGATGTCCATCATGGGCCTCAACGAAGGGGCCATTACCCCGGGCTATCGCTACTTCGGTGGCCCCAGCTTCTCCATTCCCGGTACCACCAAGAAGTTCCGCGACTGGCGCCGCTGGGGTCATGGCTGGCTCGATGTCTATCGCGCCATCGAGGTATCGGCCGACACCTACTTCTACGATCTTGCCTACCGGGTCGGTATCGACAAGATCCACAGCTACATGACCAAGTTCGGCTTCGGTCAGTACACCGGGGTAGACCTCTATGAGGAGAGCAAGGGGGTCATGCCGTCCCGCGACTGGAAGATGGCTCGCTGGCGCCAGCCCTGGTATCAGGGTGACACCATCTCCATCGGTATCGGTCAGGGGTACTGGAGCGCCACCCCGCTGCAGCTGGCCAAGGCGATCAGCATCCTGACCCAGAACGGTCACGACGTCACCCCGCACCTGCTCAAGAGTACCGCCTCGCAGGCGGGCGTGGTCGATGCCCCGGTCAACCCCAACATCGCCCTCAAGCTCAAGAACGACAGCTTCTGGAAAGTGGCGCAAGAGGGGATGTGGCGCGTCAACCATGGCAGCGAAGGCAGTGGTCGCCTGTCGTTTGCCAAGGCCCCCTACTCCTCGGGTGGCAAGTCAGGCACCGCTCAGGTGGTCGGTCTGAAAGAGAACCAGGTCTACAACATCAAAACCGTCAAGGCGGAGCATCGCGACAATGCGCTATTCGTCGCTTACGCCCCCTTTGAAGCCCCCAAGGCGGTCGTTGCGCTGGTGCTGGAGAACTCCATTGGTGGTGGTGGTGGCCGTGCCGCATCCCCCATCGCACGCCAGATGATGGATGCCTTCCTGCTGCCGCCCGAACCCCAACTGCCACCGGCACCGGAAAAGCCGTCCAAACCGAGTGAGGTTGCTACCAATGAGTAATTCAGCCCGCCAGCAGAGTATCTGGTACAAGCTGCACATCGACCTGCCCCTGCTGCTGGGGTTGCTGGCCGTCATCGCCCTCTCCATGGTGGTGCTCTACTCCGCCTCCGGCCAGGATATGGACTCCATCGTGCGCCAGCTGGTGCGCGGCGGACTCGCCTTCGCCCTGATGATCGGCATGGCCCAGCTGCCGCCCTCCCTTTACGCCCGCTGGTCGGTGCCGCTGTTTGTCGGGGTGGTACTGCTGCTCATCGCAGTGGACGTATTCGGCCATATCGGCAAGGGGGCCCAGCGCTGGCTCGACTTGGGCTTTATGAAGTTCCAGCCCTCCGAGGTGATGAAGCTCTCCATGCCCATCATGGTCGCCGCCTGGCTCAGCCGTCACTCGCTGCCCCCCAAACTCAGTCACGTGGTGATAGCCCTCATCATGGTGCTGCTGCCGACCCTGCTGATTGCCGCCCAGCCCGACCTTGGCACCTCCATTCTGGTAGCGGCCTCCGGCTTCTTTGTCATCTTTCTGGCGGGGCTCAGCTGGTGGCTGATCGGACTGGCGGTGCTGCTGATTGCGGCCTTTATGCCGGTGCTCTGGTTCTTCCTGATGCATGACTACCAGCGCCAGCGGGTCATGATGCTGATCGACCCGGAGAAAGATCCGCTCGGCCGCGGCTATCACATCATCCAGTCCAAGATTGCCATCGGCTCCGGCGGCGTCTTTGGCAAGGGGTGGCTGCAGGGCACCCAGTCCCAGCTCGAATTTCTGCCCGAGCGCCACACCGACTTCATCTTCGCGGTATTCAGCGAGGAGTTCGGTCTGGTGGGGGTAGCGCTGCTGCTGGTGCTCTATCTCTACGTCATCAGCCGCTGCCTGTTTATCTCGATGCAGGCCCAGAACAGCTTTGAACGGCTGCTGGGTGGCGCCATCACCCTCACCTTCTTCGTCTATGTGTTCGTCAACATGGGCATGGTAAGCGGCATCCTGCCGGTGGTAGGCGTGCCCTTGCCGCTGGTGAGCTATGGCGGCACCTCCATGGTGACCCTGATGGCCGGTTTTGGCATACTGATGTCCATCCAGACTCATAGAAGACTGCTCGCCTGATGAGACGGGTTGGATTGCTGCTCTCGCTCGCCACCACGATGGCAACCGCCGCCGTGGAGCCGGATCGGTTGGCCCTGCTCGCCGAACAGCAGCAAGTACCGCTGGCCGAGTTGCAGGCGGCTGTGGCCAGCGCCCGGCTACGGCAGGAGGTGCTCGACACCATCAGCCGGCCGTGGGAGGCCAAGCCCTGGCACCGCTACCGGCCGCTGTTCGTCACCCCTGATCGCATCCGGGATGGCTTGCAGTTCTGGCAGCAGCATGCCGCCACGCTGGCGCGAGCCGAGCAGACCTATCGGGTACCGGCCTCGCTTATCGTGGCCATCATCGGCATCGAGACCTTCTACGGTCGCCAGATGGGCCGTCATCCGGTGCTGGACAGCCTCTACACCCTGGGGTTTCACTACCCCGAGCGCAGCGACTTCTTTGCCAAGGAGTTTGCCCAGCTGGTGTTGCTGGCCAAAGAGGAGGGGTGGCAACTCGATACCCTCAAGGGCTCCTATGCCGGGGCCATGGGGATGGGGCAGTTCATGCCCTCCAGCTATCGCCACTACGCCGTCGATTTTGACGGCGATGGCAAACGGGATCTCTTCGTCAATCCGGCCGATACCATCGGCAGCGTGGCCAACTACTTCGCCAGCCACCAGTGGCGCTGGGGCGAAGCGGTGGTCGAGCCGGCCCAGATCGGGCTGATGGCGGTTGATCCCCTGCTCAGGCGAGAGCCCGAGCTGACACAACAGTGGTCAGAACTGGCGGCGGCAGGGATTGAGCTCGCCACGCCGCTGGCCCCGCAGACGCCGGTCAAGTTACTGGCATTTGATCAAGCCGATGGACCGGAATACTGGGTCGCACGGCATAACTTTTATGTGATCACCCGCTACAATCGCAGCCCGCTCTACGCGATGGCGGTGTATCAACTTAGCCAAGCCATTCAGGAAGCGTATGCATCTTCGTCACAAACTCCTCCCGCTCAGCCTGAGCTTGTTGCTGGCCGCCTGCAGTAGCAGCCAGCCGGAACAGTCCGCCCCGGTCGATCTGCCGCCCGCCAGCAAACCGCCCGTTATCGAGATCCCGCAAGCCACCGGCGCCATCCCGCGTCCCGAGCCCCTGAGCACCAGCGGCAACCGCGACTACTGGCGCGGCCAGGAGAAATTCGAGGTGTGGCGCGATATCAAGCACTACAGCGAAGAGGGCACAGCCAGCTGGCTCTCTCCCTCCCTCGATGGCCAGAAGACCGCCAATGGCGACGTGCAGGACAGCAAGCTGTTCAGCGCCGCCCACCGCAACCTGCCGCTGCCAAGCTACGTGCGGGTCACCAATCTGGACAACGGGCTGGAGACCATAGTGCGGGTCAACGATCGCGGCCCGTTTGACAGCAGCCGCCTCATCGACCTCTCCCCCGCCGCCGCCAAACAGCTCGAGATGATCGAGGGGGGCGAGGCGCGGGTGCGGCTCGAACTCATCAACGACACCCCGGATCAGATGGTGATCATGGAGCCGATGAAGCCCATCGAGATGACGCCAACCGCCCCGGCTGCCGCCGCTGCACCTCAGGCGATGTCACAGGATGGCTTCATCGGTCAACCGACCGAGCTTGCCATGGCTGCGCCGGCCGCAGAAGCGGCGCCCGTCAAGGCCCCCGCCGCCAAACCAGCCAAAGTGGCACCGGCCAAACCGGCTCCGGCCAAGGCGGCAGCCCCTGCCAGCAGCGGTGACGGCAAGATGATCCAGGTACTGGCCAGCGGCTCCCAGCAGCGGGCCGAGGCGATGGGCAAGGTGATGACCCAGCGTTATGGCCTCCCCTACCGGATCGATAGCCATGGCGCCATTTTCCGGGTTCTGATTGGCCCTGTTGCGGCCGACCAGCAAGCCGCAACATTGGAAAAAGTGCGTCAGGGTGGCCTCGAACAGGCCTTTATCGTTCCCTGATCGTTACCCTTTTGCTGCGGGTGTGACTAACCGCTTACTTACCGCCATCACGTCGTTTTATGGCGTGCTGGCGTCAAGTGATGGATAAAAAACCAGTTCTGATCGCCATGTCGGGCTATAACCTGCGGGCGCATCTGGTATAGTTAGGCCCGCATTTTATCCCCATCTGGATCGCAGGAATTTCAAGATGTCCAAATTTGCCCGTTCAGTTCTTCTGGCCTCACTGATCAGCGCCACCGCTCAGGCCAATACCCCGATGCCGGCTCCTACTCCGAACAGCAACCCGGTTGTTGTTCCCGCCGCACCCGAGATCTCCGCCAAGGCCCATATTCTGATCGACTACTACTCCGGCCAGGTGCTGGCCGAGCAGAACGCCGAAGAGCGCCTGCCGCCCGCCAGTCTGACCAAGATGATGACCTCCTACATCATCGGCCAGGAGCTGCTGAAGGGGAACATCAAGCGTACCGACATGGTGACCATCAGCCAGAACGCCTGGTCCAAGAACTACTCCGACTCCTCCAAGATGTTTATCGAGGTGGGCAAGCAGGTCTCCGTCGATGACCTGAACAAGGGCATCATCATCCAGTCCGGCAACGACGCCTGCGTCGCCATGGCCGAATTCCTGGCCGGCAGCACCGACTCCTTCGCCAGCCTGATGAACAGCTGGGCCGCCAAGCTCGGCATGAAAGACAGCCACTTCATGAACCCGCACGGTCTGGATGCGGAAGGTCACTACAGTACCGCTCACGACATGGCCCGTCTGGGTCAGGCGCTGATCCGCGACCTGCCGGAGGAGTACAAGATTTACTCCCAGAAGTCTTTCGTCTTCAACGGCATCACCCAGCACAACCGCAACCGTCTGCTGTGGGACCAATCCCTGCAAGTTGACGGCATCAAGACCGGCCACGTCAGCCAGGTCGGCTACAACCTGGTCTCCTCCGCCACCAACAACGAAGGCATGCGTCTGATCGCCGTGGTGCTGGGTGCCAACAGCGAAGCCTCTCGCGCCGCCGAGAGCAAGAAGCTGCTCACCTACGGCTTCCGTTTCTTCCAGAGCCTGACCCCCTACAAGGCGGGCACCGTACTGGTCACCCAGAAGATCTGGATGGGCGACAAGCCGGAAGTGAAACTGGGTGTCGACAAGGATATCTCCGTGCTGGTCACCCGCGGTCAGGGCAACAACCTCAAAGCGGACTTCCAGCTTGAGAGCGAACTGAAAGCGCCGCTGGCCAAGGGTCAGCGCGTCGGTACCGTGTTCCTGAAACAGGGTGACAAAGAGATCAAGCAGGTTCCGCTGGTTGCCCTGGAAGATGTACAAGAGGGTGGCCTGATGAGCCGTCTGTGGGACTACCTGGTGATGCTGGTTTCCAGCTGGTTCAAGTAATCGGGACGCACAATCCTCACCATACAGCGGCGCCAACAGGCGCCGCTGCTGTTTCTGGTGGCTCCAGCCAGTGAATAACCCTGTAAACTGCAGGTTCCGCCCCATGCCGATTTGTGGTAAAAAGCACCACCCCCACTCATGTCTGACGATCCGGGCCTTGATCCCGGCACGGGCCATGCCCATATAGACTTGAGATGGCGGCCCTCGCGGGCCATCGGCCAAGCGCCAAACAAGAGTGCGTCATCCCGTGACGACGCCATGAAGACACCCAAAGGTGAGTAAATGAATACCAAGTTTGACGAACTGCTGGAGTTTCCCTGCAAATTCCCGTTCAAGGTACTCGGCATTGCCGACCCGGCGCTGCCGGACATGGTGGTTGAAGTGCTGCAGCAGCACGCCCCCGGCACCTACAGCCCGACCGTCCAGCCCAGCTCCAAGGGCAACTACCACTCGGTTCGCGTGACCGTGACTGCCCAGAGCAAGGAGCACATCGAAGCGATGTACACCGCCCTTGGCAAGATCGAGCTGGTGAAGTACGTACTGTAATGTCTCTCTCGCCCCGTTCTGCGGGGCGACTGTTTTTGGCCATTGAGCCGCCGTGAGGAAGCCATGTCATCCGGGATCCCCGCCCAGAACACGCTTATCGTCAGACATCTGGGTCGCCGCCCCTACCAGCTGGTATGGGACGCCATGAAAGCCTTCACCGACAACCGCACCGGCGACACCCCGGACGAGTTCTGGGTGGTCGAACACGACCCCGTCTACACCCAGGGTCAGGCCGGCAAGGCCGAACACCTGCTCAACCCGGGCAATATCCCGGTGGTGCAGAGCGATCGCGGTGGTCAGGTGACCTATCACGGCCCGGGCCAGCTGGTGCTCTACGTGCTGGTGGATGTGCGCCGCTGCAAGTTTTCGGTGCGCGAGCTGGTGACTGCGCTGGAGACGGCCATCATCAACACCCTGGCGAAAAGCGATATCGCGGCCTACGCCAAGGCTGATGCTCCCGGGGTCTATGTGAAAAACGACCTCGGCATGGAGGCCAAACTGGCCTCGCTGGGTCTACGCATCCGCAAGGGGTGCTCGTTCCACGGGCTGGCCCTCAACGTCAACATGGACATGACCCCCTTCCTGCACATCAATCCGTGCGGCTATGCGGGCATGGCCATGACCCAGACCAGCGCCCTGGGCGGCCCGCAAAGCGTGGCCGAGGCGCAATCCATTCTGGTGGCCGAGCTGGCCCGCCTGATTGGCTATCAAACAATAACAAACACCGAGAGTGAATCATGAGCAAACCCGTTCGTATGGAGCCGGGCGTCAAGCTGCGCGATGGCGACAAGATGGCCCTGATCCCGGTGAAATTCATGCCGGATCCCAACGAGGAACTTCTTCGCAAGCCGGACTGGATGCGGATCAAGCTGCCTCCCTCCAGCCAGAAGATCGAGCACATCAAGAGCACCCTGCGCAAGAACAAGCTGCACTCGGTATGTGAAGAGGCCTCCTGCCCCAATCTGGCGGAGTGCTTCAACCATGGCACCGCCACCTTCATGATCATGGGCGCCATCTGTACCCGTCGCTGCCCCTTCTGCGACGTGGCCCACGGCCGTCCGCTCCCCCTCGATCCGGAAGAGCCGAAGAAGCTGGCGCTGACCATCAAGGAGATGAACCTCAAGTACGTGGTGATCACCTCGGTGGACCGCGACGATCTGCGCGACGGCGGTGCCCAGCACTTCGCCGACTGCATCCGCGAGATCCGCGAGCACAGCCCGCAGACCCGCATCGAGATCCTGACCCCGGACTTCCGCGGCCGGATGGAGCAGGCCCTTGAGGTGTTCCGCGAGACCCCGCCGGATGTGTTCAACCACAACCTGGAAACTGCCCCGCGTATGTATCGCGTTGCCCGCCCGGGTGCCGACTACAAGTGGTCGCTGGAGCTGCTGCGCCGTATCAAGGAGATGCACCCCCACGTACCGACCAAATCCGGTCTGATGATGGGCCTTGGCGAGACCAACGAAGAGATCGTCGAGGTGCTTAAAGATCTGCGCGCCCACGGCGTCAACATGCTGACTCTGGGCCAGTATCTGCAGCCGAGCCGCCACCACCTGCCGGTGAAGCGCTACGTGCCGCCCGCAGAGTTCGACGAGCTGAAAGATGTCGCCATGGAGCTGGGCTTTACCCATGCTGCCTGCGGCCCCTTCGTGCGCTCCTCCTACCACGCGGATCTGCAAGCCAAGGGCGAAGAGGTCAAATAACCTCGCAGCAAAGAGGGGTCAAAAAAACCTCCTCTCGCCAGCAGCAACAAAAAGAGCGCCCCGAGGCGCTCTTTTTTATGGCTCAGCTCTTTTTATGGTTCATCTCTGGGCTGGCTGATGCTGCACTATCAAGACCGCCGACGCCCCTCCCCCGCATTCATCTGTTTATGCTGATTACGGCGGCAGATCGGACGCCTCTGCTGGCCAGCATGGCCGGCAAGCAGGACGCATCGGCAAGGCAAATTGTCTCACCAGTGCAACAGATAGAAAATTCCAACCGATTTATTTGCAACAATCTGAATCGTGAAGCCGCCCGCTATACGAGCAGGCGAGGCTCGATGCCCCCCCCGATATAGACGACAAAGAGAGGCGTAGCGCCCCCCCTTGTCACCCCTGATGGTCACTCCTCCTCGAAGCGCCCCTGCTGATGCCAGCGCTGCAACTGGGCCAGCACCCGGGTCTCCCGCGCCGTCCACTGGGGGCATGGCCCCGCCAGCTGGGTCTTGTTGGTCTGCAGCGCCTCATCGATCGCAAACCAGCCCGGCACAAAGCCAAGCCGGATCTCGTAGGGTTGCGGCTGCGGCGCCACCAGCTGCTCGCCAATCCGGCACAGATAGTAGAGCGAGCGAATGCAGTAGGCATCGAACCCCAACTCGCGGGCGGCGCGATACTCGCGGGTCTCGCCAAGCAGGGCGCCAACGTCCAGCAGCTCGGCGCCACACTCCTCCAGCAGCTCGCGGGCCAGCGCCACATGGTGGCTCTCCCCCGCCTCGATGCCGCCACCGGGGAACATCAGATCGCCGTTGACCCGGGAGTGAACCAGCAGCAGCTCGTCGCCGCGCAGCACCACGGCGCGCACCGTGAGGCGCTCCAGGGTGCGGCCATCGGTGGTTATCTCGCCATGCACAAACGAGAGGTCGAAGGGCTCGGGCCAGGCGCTGGCCCCGGATGGGTTGCTCATCATCTCCTCAGGGTCGGTAGCTGCCGCCTTGCAGTTGCCGGACGATCTCGGCCGCCTGGGCATCGAGGGCATCCTGACGGGGTTTGCTCAGGCTGTAGTAGAGGCCAAAACGCTTGGCGGAGACCTCGTGGTTGTTCGGGAAGGCTTCGCTCACCTTGCCCCACAGATAGGCCTGCTCATACTGCTTCTGGCCCATGTAGAGGGTGCTGAGGGAGGTGAGCAGACGGCTGTTGACCTGCTCCCCCTCGCGATAGAGGGAGAGGCCGTGGTGCAGGATGGCGATAGCCTTGTCCGGCTCGCTCTTGGCATAGATACCGGCCAGTACCAGCTGCAGGTCGGGCTCTTCCAGCCCCTTGCTCCCCTCCTGCGCCAGAAACTGCTGGCGAGCCCGCTCGTCACTGTTGTTGGTCCAGTGCCAGAGCAGCAGGTAGGGATCCTGCGAGTTGCGGGTCGCCGCATCGAGCCGGGCCAGCTGATCGCCGGCGGCCAGCATCCCCTCCACCCGCGGGCTCTTCTGCTCGCGGGCCCGCTTGTACTCGATGTTGGTGGAGTGCTCGGCGCACTTGATGTAACGCTCCAGACTACGCATCAGCTCGTAGCTGCGGCGATCGCTCTGCTCCTCTTGCAGATAGAAGCGGCTACGGATGACATCGGTGCGCTCGTAGCGGCACCAGCCGTCGTCCACCAGATCCTGACAGAGCTCGGGGTGATTGCTGCAGATGGTGTGGAGCCGATCGTTATCGCAACCGGCGACGGCAAGGCCGGCCGAGAGGATAAAGAGCGGTTGTCGCAGGGCTGTGGGGATCATGGCTCACATCTGGTTGATAACAGTGACTGGCAACAACTGGAGCCTTATGTGGCCACCTTCGGCTAGCAAACCGGTTACATATCCATTACAATGCGCGCGCCGTATAAGGCCGCGATTGCAGAATACTATAACGAAATCGACACCCCTACACTGATCTGCATTCGACGAATTTTCTATTTGCACCAACAACGTGAAATAAAGGATCTGGTCAATGACCCACGAGCACTATCTGCAAACGTGGCAGGAGAGCCAGGAGCTCGCCGAAGCCATGCAGCCCTTGATTGGTCGCCTCTACCGACAACAAGGGGTCGAGATCACCCTCTACGGCCGCCCGCTGCAAAACGCCTCCACCATCGATATCCTCAAGGCCCACCGGGTCGTCCGCCGCCACCAGGGCGCCCCCCTCCCCATCCAGCAAAGCTTCCCCCTGCTTCAGGCCATCGTAGCCCTCAAACCCACCGCCGCCGAGGTAGACCTTGGCAAGCTGGCGGTCGGTTACTGGCAGGATCATCAGGATGAAGCGGGGATCGAGGACTATCTGCAAGCGCGACTGGCACCGGCCCTTGGCCGCAGCCAGATGCCGCAGCCGACCGACGTGGTGCTCTACGGCTTTGGCCGCATCGGCCGCCTGCTGGCCCGATTGCTGATCGAGCGCACCGGCGCCGCCAATCCGCTACGGCTGCGCGCCATCGTGGTACGTGGCGGTCGCGACGGGGATCTGGAGAAACGTGCCAGCCTGCTGCGCCGCGACTCGGTGCATGGCCCCTTCAACGGCTCCATCGAAGTGGATGTTGAGCGCAGCGCCATCATAGCCAACGGCACCTTCATTCAGGTGATCTACGCCAACAGCCCGGCCGACATCGACTACACCGCCTACGGCATTCACGATGCGCTGATCGTCGACAACACCGGGGTCTGGCGTGACGAGGCGGGCCTCTCCGAGCATCTCAAGGCGCGTGGTGCCGGCAAGGTGCTGCTGACCGCTCCCGGCAAGGGGGAGATGAAGAACGTGGTGTTCGGCGTCAACCATGAGGTGATAGCGCCGGATGACAGGATCATCTCCGCCGCCTCCTGCACCACCAACGCCATCACTCCGGTGCTCAAGGTAATGCAGGAGCGGTACGGCATCCGCCATGGCCACGTGGAGACGGTTCACTCCTACACCAACGATCAGAACCTCATCGACAACTATCACAAGGGCGAGCGCCGCGGTCGCAGCGCCGCCCTCAATATGGTGATGACCAGCACCGGCGCCGCCAAGGCCGTGGCCAAGGCGCTGCCCGAGCTCAAGGGCAAGCTCACCGGCAACGCCATCCGGGTGCCGACCCCCAACGTCTCGCTGGCCATCATCAATCTGTCGCTGGAGCAGGCCACCGATCGGGAGAGCCTCAACGCCTATCTGCAACAGATGGCGCTAAGCTCGGCCCTGCATCGCCAGATCGACTTCAGCGCCAGTACCGAGCTGGTCTCCTCCGACATGGTGGGTTCCCGTTATGCGGGCATCGTCGACTCCCAGGCGACCATCGCCGAGGGGGATCACTGCGTGCTCTACGTATGGTATGACAACGAGTTCGGGTACAGTTGTCAGGTAGTGCGGGTGATGGAGCAGATGGCTGGCGTTGTCCGCCAGGATCTGCCGGGCTGACCCCGGAGTTTATGGCTCAATAGTTCAAGGAGAAGGCCGGATGTCGTTTCAACAGGGTGAGTTTTTGCAAGCAATCAGGCAGATGCCCGCAGAGGTGTACGAGCGGCTCAAGACCGCAGTCGAGCTGGGCAAGTGGCCCGATGGCAAGCCCCTCACCGACGAGCAGAAGGCCACGTCGCTACAGGCTGTGATGGCCTGGCAGGCGATGCACCTCGACAACCCGGAGCACATGAACATCGGCCGTGACGGCGAGATCGTGATGAAGAGCAAGAGCGAGCTCAAGCGTCAGTATCGCGACGAGGAAGAGATAGTCCGGGTCGACCTCAACCACTGAGCCTGACTCGGCAGGCCGCTTGCTGCGGCCACAACAGAGAGGGGAGCCATCATGGCTCCCCTCTTTTTCCTATCTATGCAGGATGACTCATCCCCCTCATCCCCAGCCCTTCTCCCGCCAGGGGAGAAGGGTGCAGGCTCGCACCTGCGCACAGTGAACTGGCCACCAGCCGACGATCTTCATGGCAAGCCTCGCGGCCAACAGCACCTCGATCTATCCCCTCTCCCGCCAGGAGAGGGTTAGGGTGAGGGCCGCAACGCTCAGGGGGTCAGCTCCCCACGCAGGGACTGCTGCATCAACTCGCGAATGCGGTGGGAGGGCAAATCCTGGCTCAGCAGGAAGTGGAGCTTGGTGAGCGCCGCTTCGGCGGTCATGTCAAAGCCCGAGATGACCCCGGCCCGCGACAGGGCGTTGCCGGTAGCATAGCCCCCCATATTGACCTTGCCGTGCAGGCACTGGCTCAGGTTGACGATGATAACGCCGCGGGCCGACGCCTCGGAGAGCAGCGCCAGCATGGCCGGATTCTGCGGCGCATTGCCCACCCCGAACGAGAGCAGGATCAGCGCCTTCACCGGCTGTTGCAGGATGTTGGCGATCACCTCGCTGGAGATACCCGGATAGAGGGTCACCACGCCGATGGGCTGGGGGGTGATGTCGTGCAGCACCAGCGGCCGCTCGGAGGGCACGCCCAACTCGCCCGCTTCCAGCGAAATCGCGATCCCGGCATTGAGCAGCGGAGGATAGTTGGGGGAATCGAAGGCGTGGAAGCCATCGGCGTGCACCTTCTTGCTGCGGTTGCCACGATAGAGCTGGTTGTTGAAGAACAGCGTCACCTCGTGGATCGGGTAGTTGGCCGCGATATAGAGGGCGTTGAGCAGGTTCTGCTGACCGTCGGAACGCAGCTCGGCGAGCGGGATCTGGGAGCCGGTGATGATGACCGGCTTGTGCAGATCCTCCAGCATGAAGGAGAGCGCCGAGGCGGTGAACGACATGGTGTCGGTGCCGTGCAAAATGACGAAACCGTCGTACTTGTCGTAGTTGTCGCGAATATCCTCGGCGATGCGCTGCCAATCCGCCGGGGTCATGTCGGAGGAGTCGATGAGAGGGGCATATTCGTGGATATGGTAATCCGGCATCTCGGGACGATGGAACTCGGGCATCCGCGCCAGACAGTCTTCCATAAAGCCCGCCATCGGCACATAACCGTGGTCGGAACGCTGCATCCCTATGGTGCCGCCTGTGTAGGCGATGTAGATGGACTTCTTCACACCCTCTCCTCTCTGTGGGCCGAAAACCCGCGAATGATAAACCATGCGGGGCGAACCAACTGCTCGGATCCCGTCCGTTTCCGCCGCGGGCTGGAAACCGGCGAATTATAGAGACTGACGCCTCAAATGACAGCCGTTCTCTGCGCCTTTTCGGCGTTTAGTTGCCATACCTCAATGGTGTTAAATTTCACAATAAGACACTAAAACGAGCATTAATACGACAAAGATGGAATTAAACGATGCTTTTTGCTACAATCCGCCGGATTTTACTAAAATCTCATCTGGATGCCTGAGCATTTCAGGCCCGCACAAGCCCCATATTTGCTGGGGCGGGGAGATGTTTCCCCTTCTTTGCTGGCACATAAGCCACACTGTTTTTATCCCGGCTGAATCTGTGAGTCTTCACCCCGAAGGCACAGCCAATCAACATGGGAGTACTGAATGTTACAACTTGATTCCTACGCAACCCTGGTCGCTGCCACTCTGGTACTGCTGCTTGGCCGCATGCTGGTCACCCGTGTCGGACTGCTGCGCACCTTCAACATCCCCAAACCGGTCGCTGGCGGTCTGGTCGTTGCCCTGATCCTGCTGCTGCTGCGTTCCACCATGCAGCTGGAACTGCAATTCGATACCAGCCTGCAAACCCCGCTGATGCTGGCATTTTTCGCCTCTATCGGTCTCTCTGCCGATCTCGCCAGCCTGAAACGCGGTGGCAAGGCGGTGGTCACCTTCCTGATGGTGGTCACCGGCCTGCTGCTGGTGCAAAACAGTCTGGGCGTCACGCTGGCCACCATGCTGGGCCTTGATCCCCACATGGGGCTGCTGGCCGGCTCCATCACCCTCTCCGGCGGTCACGGTACCGGCGCGGCCTGGAGTGCCACCTTCTCCGAGAAGTACGGGGTACAGTCCGCCGCCGAACTGGCCATCGCCTGTGCCACCTTTGGTCTGGTGCTGGGTGGTCTGATCGGTGGCCCGGTAGCCCGCTATCTGGTCAAAAAAGTGGAAGTGCCCGGCGAGGAGCACAACCGCGACGACGCGCCGCAAGGCTTCGAGATGCCCGATATGGAGCGTCCGCTGACCACCTTCAGCCTGATCGAGACCCTGGCCCTCATCGCCATCAGCCTGAAAGGGGGCGAGCTGCTCTCCGCCTACCTCAAGGGGAGTGCGCTGGAGCTGCCCATCTTCGTCTGCGTGCTGTTTGTCGGCGTATTGCTGCGCAACCTGCTCACCCTCTTCAACTGGCATGAAGTGAGCGATCGCGAAGTATCGCTGCTGGGCAACGTCAGTCTGTCGCTGTTCCTGGCGATGGCACTGATGAGCCTGAAACTGTGGGATCTGGCCAGCCTGGCGCTGCCCATCTTCATCCTGCTGGCCGCCCAGACCGTGGCGATGGCGCTCTACGCCATCTTCGTCACCTTCCGGGTCATGGGCAAAAATTACGATGCAGCCGTGCTGGCGGCGGGTCACTGCGGCTTTGGTCTGGGTGCCACCCCGACCGCGATTGCCAACATGCAGGCCATCACCCAGCGCTTCGGCCCCTCCCATCTGGCGTTTCTGGTGGTGCCCATGGTGGGCGCCTTCTTTATCGACATCATCAACGCCATGGTGATCAAGCTGTTTATGGCGATGCCATTCCTCTAATACCCCTTCCTGTCAGACGTATAAGAACAGAGCCCACCTTTGGTGGGCTCTGCCATTTCTGTATGCGGGCGACCTCGGCTCGTCACTCTTTCTGCACCTCATTCGTTCGGCCATTCCTGCGAGATAGATAAATAAAAAGCCCCGCACTCGGCAGAGTGCGGGGCTTTCTCGGGCGGCCGTGCTCGCCGCGATTCAGAACTTACAGGATAAAGGTCGAGACCTGCTTGTTGAGGTCGGTTGCCCGCCCCTTGAGGCTCTCGGCCTGATCCAGATCGCGCATCGCGGCGGCGGTGATCTCGTCACTCACATCCTTGATGGCGGTGGTGTTCTGGGTGATCTCGCCGGTGACCTGAGTCTGCTCCTCGGCGGCGGTGGCGATCTGGCCAGCCATGTCGGAGATGAGCGATACGGCCTGGGTGATCTCCTCCAGCGCTGCGGCGGCGGCATCGGCATCCTGCACGCTGTTGTCCGCCAGCCCCTGACTGGTCTGCATCAGGCTCACCGCGCGGGCAGTGGTCTGCTGCAGGGTCTCGATGGTGGCGTGGATCTCCTGGGTGGAGTCCTGGGTACGCTTGGAGAGCACCCGCACCTCATCGGCCACCACGGCAAAGCCGCGACCCTGCTCACCGGCGCGAGCTGCTTCGATGGCGGCGTTCAGTGCCAGCAGGTTGGTCTGCTCGGCAATCCCCTGAATGGTGGAGAGAATGCCGGAGATGGCCTGAGCATGACGGCTCAGCTCGCCGATAACCTCGGTGGCCTGCCCCACCTCTTGCGCCAGATTGTTGATGGAGGCACGAGTCTTGTGCACCAGCTTCTTGCCCTGTTCGCTGCTCATAGTCGATTGCTGGGCGGCGGCGGCGGTGTTTTCGGCGTTACCGGCGATCTCCATGGTGGCGCTCGCCATCTCGGTGACCGCAGTGGCGACCATGGTCACCTCCTGCTGCTGACGCTGCAACTCGTCCACGGCGGCCTGGTTGGTCACCAGACTGCGCTCGGCATCAGCATTCAACTCGTTGGCCAGCTGGCGGATATTGGCGATCAGCTGGTGCTGGCTGCCAACGAAGCGGTTGAAGCTGTTGGCCAGCTGACCCACTTCATCGTTGGCGTCGATCTTGATGCGCTGGGTCAGGTCACCATTACCGTCAGCAATGCGAGCCAGTGCCTGGGATACCTTGCTGAGCGGGCCAAGCAGCATGCTGACCAGCCAGGAGATGGCGAGGATGCTGCCCACCAGCACCAGCAGCGCCAGACCGAGCTGAGTCATCAGCAGGGAGGAGAGCGGCGCCTCAAGGGTATCCTTGTCCAGCACCAGCACCAGCTCCCAGTCGGTATCGGGAATGTCGGTCGCCCACAGCAGCTTGTCACGCCCTTCGTTTTCGAAGTAGGCAGGCACCAGCCCCTGACTCGCCTTGCTCTGTTCGATCAGGGCATTGGTCAGATCGTTGTCGATCTCGGTGGCCGGCTTCATCGCCTTGGCGGCATCCTTGTAGGCGATGACGGTACCATCCTTGTGCATCATGATGGCAAAGCCGTCAGCCGGCAGTTTCATCTTGGTAACGTCTTCCACCAGCGAGGCGATGGAGAGGTCGCCCCCCACTACGCCACCCTGAGCCGGCTGGGCCAGAGTCACCACCATGATGTTGTAGGCCACATCCAGATAGGGTTTGGTCACGATGAGACCACCCTTGGCCACAGCTTCCTGATACCAGCCACGGGAACGCGGGTCATAGCCACTGCGGTTGATGGAGGGGTCGGAGTCGTTCATCTTGCCGCTGCTCTCGCCAAAATAGGTGAGCTGGAAGCGGCCGGAAACCTGTGCCTGTTGCAGGGCGTTGAGGGGCTCGGCTCCCGCCTTGCTGCCCAACGCCTGAATGACGTCGCGACGGGCTGCGAGCCAGTCGCTGACGCTGGTGGCCTGCTGGCTGCCAAGACGCTGAACCTGCTCCTGGCTGCCCTGCAGCAACAGGTTTTTCTGGCTGCTATAGCTCTGCCAGGAGAGCATCAGGATCACCAACGAAAGGGCAATCACCACCGACAACAGTATCTTCTGTTTGAGTGATAGGTTTTTCATCATCTGTTCTTCTTATTTGAGGTTAGGAAGCAGTTATGTCGTATGTACACCGAACGCTAGTAGTCATTAGCGACCCCCTGCTCCAAAACTGAACAGGAAAATGGATCGACGGGCGATATTTTCTCCCGATGCGCGGAAAACTGCATCAGAAATTGCTCACCTGGCGCGCGTAAACTCAGGCAACCCTGTTTATTCCTTCCACAATTGGCTAGAATGACCCGTTTTCAAATCACATCGATCCTGAGAGTTTTCACGATGTTCGAAGTTAATCCCGTTTTAAATAAACTTAAGGAGCTGTCTGAGCGGACCGAGCTTCTTAGGGGGTACCTTTGACTATGACGCCAAGAAAGAGCGTCTGGAAGAGGTCAATGCCGAGCTGGAACAGCCGGATGTATGGAATGAACCCGAGCGCGCACAGGCGCTGGGCAAAGAGCGCGTAGCGCTGGAAAACGTAGTCGGCACCATCGACACCCTGACCCAGGGCGTGGATGACGTCGAGATGCTGGTCAGCCTGGCCGTGGAAGGGGAAGACGAAGAGACCTTCAACGAAGCCATCGCCGAATCCGAGCAACTGGAAGCCAAGCTGGTGGACCTCGAGTTCCGCCGCATGTTCTCCGGCCAGCACGACGGCTCCGACTGCTATATCGATATTCAATCCGGCTCCGGTGGTACCGAAGCGCAGGATTGGGCCAACATGGTGCTGCGCATGTATCTGCGCTGGGGCGATGCCCATGGTTACAAGCCCGAGCTGATTGAATGCTCCGAGGGCGATGTGGCCGGCATCAAGTCCGCCACCATCAAGTTCACCGGCGAATATGCCTTCGGCTGGCTGCGTACTGAAACCGGCGTGCACCGTCTGGTACGCAAGTCCCCGTTCGACTCGGGCGGCCGCCGTCACACCTCTTTCTGTTCTGTATTCGTTTACCCGGAAATCGACGACGATATCGAAATCGATATCAACCCCGCCGACCTGCGTATCGACGTCTACCGCGCCTCCGGTGCCGGTGGTCAGCACGTTAACCGTACCGAATCCGCGGTGCGTATTACCCACGTCCCGACCGGTGTCGTGGTACAGTGCCAGAACGACCGATCCCAGCACAAAAACAAAGACCAGTGTATGAAGCAGCTGAAAGCCAAGCTCTACGAGCTGGAAATTCAGAAGCAGAATGCCGAAAAACAAGCCCTGGAAGAGACCAAGTCCGATATCGGATGGGGCAGCCAGATCCGTTCCTATGTGCTGGATGACTCCCGTATCAAGGATCTGCGCACCGGCGTCGAAACCCGTAATACCCAATCGGTGCTCGACGGTGACTTGGACAAGTTTATCGAAGCCAGCCTGAAATCAGGTCTGTAAACAAGCAGGAATCACCATGTCTGAACAAACCATCACTCCGGAAGTCGATCAAACACTCGAACTCAACAACGAGATGACTGAGCGTCGTTCCAAGCTGGCCGCCCTGCGCGCCCAGGGCAATCCTTTCCCCAACGACTTCCGTCGTGACAGCCTCTCCGGCGATCTGCAGGCAGAGTTTGGCGACAAGAGCGCCGAGGAGCTGACGAGCCTGGGTAAACGGGTGAAGATTGCCGGTCGCATCATGACCCGCCGGATCATGGGCAAGGCTTCTTTCGCCACCCTGCAGGACATGGCCGGCAAGATCCAGGTCTACGTCACTCGCGACGACCTGCCGGAAGGTTTCTACAACGAGCAGTTCAAGAAGTGGGATCTGGGCGACATCGTGGGTGTCGAAGGTACTCTGTTCAAGACCCAGACCGGTGAACTCTCCATCCATGTCTCCGACATCCGTCTGCTGACCAAGGCGCTGCGTCCGCTGCCCGAGAAGCACAAGGGTCTGACCGACCAGGAAGCTCGCTGCCGTCAGCGTTATCTGGACCTGATCGCCAACGAAGAGTCCCGCAAGACCTTCGTAACCCGTACCAAAGTGGTTGCCGGTATCCGCAAGTTCCTGAACGACAAGCGTTTCATGGAAGTGGAAACCCCGATGATGCAAGTCATCCCGGGTGGCGCCTCTGCCCGTCCGTTCATCACTCACCACAATGCGCTGGACATCGACATGTACCTGCGTATCGCTCCGGAGCTCTATCTGAAGCGTCTGGTGGTTGGTGGTTTCGAGCGTGTCTACGAGATCAACCGCAACTTCCGTAACGAAGGTATCTCCGTTCGCCATAACCCCGAGTTCACCATGCTCGAGTTCTATATGGCCTACGCCGACTACATCGACCTGATGGACCTGACCGAAGAGATGCTGCGCACTCTGGCACAGAACATTCTGGGCGACACCAAGATCCGTTACGCCAAAGAGGGCGAAGAGGGTCTGACCATCGATTTCGGTCAGCCGTTCCAGCGTCTCTCCATGGTTGACTCCATCCTGAAGTACAACCCGGATGTCACCCGTGACGATCTGGCCACTCTGGAGAAGGCTACTGCCGTCGCCAAGCGCCTGAAGATCGAGCTGATGAAGAGCTGGGAACTGGGCCACGTGATCACCGCGATCTTCGAAGAGACCGTTGAACACATGCTGCTGCAACCGACCTTCATCACCGAGTACCCGGCTGCCGTTTCTCCGCTGGCCCGTCGCAACGACGTGAACCCGGATGTCACCGACCGTTTCGAATTCTTCATCGGTGGCCGCGAGCTGGCCAACGGCTTCTCCGAGCTGAACGATGCGGAAGATCAGGCCGAGCGCTTCCAGGCTCAGGTTGACCAGAAAGCCGCAGGCGATGACGAAGCCATGTTCTACGACGCCGACTTCGTGACCGCGCTGGAGCACGGTCTGCCGCCGACTGCCGGTCAGGGTATCGGTATCGACCGTCTGGTAATGCTGTTCACCAACAGCCACACCATCCGCGACGTCATCCTGTTCCCGGCTCTGCGTCCGCAGAAGTAAGGTTCATGCCCACCGGGATCCATCCCGAGCGCTATAGCTTGAAAACGCCCCGCAACTGCGGGGCGTTTTTTTATCCCGTTTGCCACTGCATACCTTTCTAAATGCAATAATGGAATAAAGGTTATATTTTTATTCTTTGTTGCTATCCATCACACACCTTAACCTGACCACAACTCAGACCATGGAAGACGTGTGTGATGCAATTGAAGGACTCCCTGATCAACCTGACTCCCCTCTCCGACGAGCAGCAACGCCAGCTAAGCCAGGTGCTCGCCACCCTCAATACCCAGCAGCTTGCCTGGGTGAGCGGATATCTCTACGGCCTCTCCCAGACCGGCTTGCAGCCTGCCGTGACCGGTGCGGCTGTGTCTTCGCCCAGTGGCAGCCTGACCATTCTCTACGGCTCCCAGACCGGCAACGCCAAAGGTGTCGCCACTGCCATCAAGGCGCAGGCCGAGGCCCGTGGCCTACCCGTCACCCTCGCGTCGATGGCAGACTACAAACCCAAGCAGCTCAAGAAAGAGAGCCACCTGCTGGTGGTAGTGAGCACTTACGGGGAGGGTGAACCGCCTGAGAGTGCCGTCGACCTCCACGACCAGCTGAAGAAAGGCAAGATAGGTAAACTCGAGGGCCTCAAGTTCGCCGTGCTGGGGCTGGGTGACAGCTCCTACGAATTTTTCTGCCAGACCGGCAAAGATTTTGACGACTTCATCGCCAAAGCGGGGGCCGAGCGCATTCACGAACTCGCCAGCCTCGATGTGGATTATCAAGATGCCGCCAAAGCGTGGAGCGAACAAGCACTCAATGCCATCACCGCGACCCTCACTACCGGGACAGCCAGCAGCGTAGCAAGTGCGGTGCAGCAGGTGGTTGGCCACAGCCAGTACAACAAGGAGAACCCCTTCCCTGCCCGCCTGTCGGTCAATCAGAAGATCACCGGCCGGGATTCCACCAAGGATATCCGTCACATCGAGATCAACCTTGAAGAGTCTGGCCTCAGCTACCAACCGGGGGATGCCCTCGGCGTCTGGTTCGACAACGATGCCGAGCTGGTTGGTGAAGTGCAGGCCCTGACCGGCCTCTCCGGTGATGAAGCCACGGCCCACGGCACCTTGCGTGCAGCCCTGACCGGTCACTTCGAACTGACCCGGTTGCACGGTGGCTTTATCACAGGCCTTGCTGACATATCAGGCAACGCTGCACTGAAAGATCTGGCAGGCGACAAGGCCCAGGTCAATGCGCTGGTCGCTTCAGCCCAGATTGTGGATGTACTGAAGCGCTTCCCGACCGCGCTCACTGCCGAGCAGCTGCTTGGCCTGCTGCGCCCGCTCACCCCGCGCCTCTACTCCATTGCATCAAGCCAGCGCGAAGTGGAAGAGGAGGTGCACCTGACCGTCGGGGTGGTGCGTTATCCGCAAGAGGACGGCACATTGCGCAGTGGCGGCGCCTCTTCGTTCCTCGCTGATCGCCTTGAAGAGGGCGCCGAGGTACGGGTGTTTGTCGAGCACAACGATAACTTCCGCCTGCCCGCCAATCCCGATACCCCCGTCATCATGGTGGGCCCGGGTACCGGCATCGCCCCGTTCCGCGCCTTTATGCAGGAGCGGGAAGCTATCGGGGCCTCGGGCAAAAACTGGCTCTTCTTCGGCAACCCCCACTTTACCCAGGATTTCCTCTATCAGGTGGAGTGGCAGCGTTATGTGAAATCGGGGCTGCTGTCGAAGATCTCCCTGGCCTTCAGCCGGGATCAGGCCCACAAGATTTATGTGCAGGACCGCCTGCGCGAAGCGGGCCTGGAGCTCTATCAGTGGCTGGAAGCAGGCGCTCACTTTTATGTGTGTGGTGACGCCAACAAGATGGCCAAGGATGTGCAGGAGGCCCTGCTGGATGTGATTGCCGAACACGGTCACAAGAGCCGTGAGGAAGCAGAAGAGTATTTGAGCGAATTGCGTCGTGCCAAACGTTATCAAAGGGATGTCTATTGATGAGCAAACAACCTCTTTCTCACCCAAAAGCGGGACCGGTCGAAGGACCGCTGGCCGACAACGAGCGCCTCAAGCGCGAGAGCAACTTCCTGCGCGGCACCATAGAACAAGATCTACAGGACCCGCTCACCGGCGGCTTCAATGGCGACAACTTCCAGCTGATCCGCTTTCACGGCATGTATCAGCAGGATGACCGTGACATCCGCCCGGAGCGCACCGCCCAGAAGCTGGAGCCGCTGCACAACGTCATGTTGCGCGCCCGCCTGCCCGGCGGCATCATTACTCCAGCCCAGTGGCAGGTGATCGACAAGTTCGCCGAAGAGAACACCCTCTATGGCAGTATCCGTCTCACCACCCGGCAGACCTTCCAGTTTCACGGGGTATTGAAGCGCGACATCAAGCTGATGCACCAGACCCTGAGCAGCACCGGAATCGACAGTATCGCCACCGCTGGCGACGTGAACCGCAACGTGCTCTGCACCAGTAACCCGGTGGAGTCCGAGCTGCATCAGGAAGCCTACGAGTGGGCCAAGAAGATCTCCGAGCACCTGCTGCCCAAAACCCGCGCCTACGTGGAGATCTGGCTGGACGGTGAAAAACTGGGGCAGGACGAGGAGCCGATCCTGGGTTCCAACTATCTGCCGCGCAAATTCAAGACCACTGTGGTGATCCCGCCTCACAACGATGTGGACATCCACGCCAACGATCTCAACTTCGTGGCGATTGCCGAACACGGCAAGCTGGTGGGCTTCAACGTGCTGGTGGGCGGTGGCCTCGCCATGACCCACGGCGACACCAGCACCTATCCACGCAAGGCCAGCGACTTTGGCTTTATTCCGCTCTCCCACGTGCTGGAGGTGGCGGCCGCTGTGGTCAGCACCCAGCGCGACTGGGGCAACCGGGTCAATCGCAAGAACGCCAAGACCAAGTACACCCTCGAACGTGTTGGCGTCGAGGCCTTCATGGCCGAGGTGGAGAGCCGCGCCGGCATCCAGTTTGGTGAAGTGCGCCCCTATGAATTCACCAGCCGTGGCGATCGCTTCGGTTGGGTCGAGGGGATAGATGGCAAGCACCACCTCACCCTGTTTATCGAGAATGGCCGCCTGCTCGACTTCCCGGGCAAGCCGCTCAAGACCGGCATGCTGGAGATCGCCAAGGTGCATCAGGGGGATTTTCGCCTGACCGCCAACCAGAACCTGATCATCGCGGGCGTTCCGGCTGGCGAGAAGGCCCGTATCGAAGGGCTGGCACGCCAGTACGGCCTGCTGGATGACGGTGTCAGCGAGCAGCGCAAGCAGTCGATGGCCTGCGTGGCCCTGCCTACCTGCCCGCTGGCAATGGCCGAAGCGGAGCGCATGCTGCCCGCCTTCGTCACCGAACTTGAAGGGCTGCTGGCCAAGCACGAGCTGGCGAACGATGCCATCGTCTTCCGGGTCACCGGCTGCCCCAACGGCTGCGGCCGCGCCATGCTGGCCGAAGTAGGTCTGGTGGGCAAGGCACCCGGCCGCTACAACCTCCATCTGGGCGGCAACCTCGAAGGGACGCGCATCCCGCGCATGTACCGGGAGAACATCACCGAGCCGCAGATCCTGGCCGAACTGGACGCCCTGATCGGCCACTGGGCCAGCGAGCGCGAACCGGGCGAAGGGTTTGGCGACTTCGTCATCCGCGCCGGGATCGTTGCACCTGTGGTCAACTCAGCCATCGACTTCTACGCCGCCTGAGGGGGATATCATGACTCTCGATCTCGACCACCTGCTGACCCTGACCCGGGACGAACAGGTTGAGGCACTGGCTCCCCATAACCGGGAGCTGGAGCAGATGAGCGCACCCGAGCGGGTACGCTGGGCGCTGGCCAACCTGCCGGGTGGCCATATCCTGTCGTCAAGCTTTGGCATTCAGGCGGCGCTGATGCTCCATCTGGTGAGCCGCGAGCAACCGCAGATTCCGGTGGTGCTGACCGATACCGGTTATCTCTTCCCCGAGACTTACCGCTTTATCGACGAGCTGACCGAGCGTCTTGGGCTCAACCTGCAAACCTACCGGGCGGCGCTCACCCCCGCCTGGCAGGAGGCGCGTTATGGCAAGCTGTGGGAACAGGGCGTCGAGGGGATCACCCGCTACAACCAACTCAACAAGGTGGAGCCAATGGAGCGCGCCCTGCAGGAGCTGGGGGCCCGCACCTGGTTCTCGGGGCTACGCCGCGAGCAATCGGGCAGCCGTCAGGGATTGCCGGTACTGGCCATCCAGCGCGGCCGCTTCAAGTTCCTGCCGGTGATCGACTGGAGCAACAAGGATGTGCACTACTACCTCAAAGAGTTCGACCTCCCCTACCACCCCTTGTGGGAGCAGGGTTACCTCTCGGTGGGCGATGTCCACACCACCACCAGGTGGGAACCGGGCATGAGCGAGGAGCAGACCCGCTTCTTCGGCCTCAAGCGCGAGTGCGGCCTGCACGAAGAGAGCGCTGAAAACGGCGGGTCGGGCATCTGATCCCCCATAACAACAAGGGCACCCGAAGGTGCCCTTGTTGTTTGTGCCATAAGACGTTACTTGCGCAGCCAGGTTTCGAAACGATAGGGGTGCGGATTCTTCTCATCGGCCTGGTGAACTTCACGCTCGACACACTGCCACTGCTCATCCGCAAAGGCAGGGAAACGGGTATCCCCTTCCACCTCCAGCTCGATGCGAGTCAGATAGAGGCAATCGGCCTTGGGCAGCAACTCGGCATAGAGGTGCCCGCCCCCGATCACCATCACTTCCGCCACTTCGTTGTCGGCCAGCAGCGCCAGCGCCGCCTCGACGGAACCCACCACCTCGATACCGTCGGCCTGATAGTCGGGATTGCGGCTGATCACCAGATTACGGCGACCGGGCAGCGGACGACCGATGGATTCGAAGGTCTTGCGCCCCATCAATACCGGCTTGCCAAGGGTGACCCGCTTGAAGTGGGCCAGATCGGCCGGCATGTGCCAGGGCATCTGGTTGTCCTTGCCGATCACCCGATCGTGGGCCATGGCGGCAATCATGGAAATCTTCATTGGGCTTCTCACCATCCGTCAGATTATGGGGCGGTTACGGTACACGACCAGGGAGGGGATCGCCAAACCGAAACTGAGGGCTCCCACGATAAAAAGCGCCTTGAGGCCGTTCTCCACCGCGCTCTGGAGCAGGTTCATGGTCACACCATTGATGTTGAGCTCCACCACCGCGATCATGGTCTTGAAGGCGTAGCTGCCCGGGATCATCGGGATGATGGAGGCGACGCTGAACACCGGGCGCGGCGCCAGCAGGCGGCGCGACCAGTAGACGCAGACAAAGCCCACGGTGGTGGATGCGGTCAGGGTCGCCCACTCGATAGGCATGCCGTAGTGGATAAGCAGGGTTCGCAGACTATGGGCCAGCGCACCACCCATGGCGCAGTACTTCAGCATTCGCGGCGGCACGTTGAACAACATGGCAAACCCGACTGCCGGAATAGCCGACCAGAAGGCATCCTTGGCCAGTAGCCAGAGCAGATCAATCATACCTTCCACCCCCAGATCCCGGTCACCGACATGGCGAGAATAATGCCGATGGCCGCGCTGATGGTGAGCAGGGTCGCAGTGCCCCAGCGTGCCAACCCCATGTTGAAGTAGCCCTTCACCATGTCGGAGACGGCATTGATGAGCGGAAAACCCGGCACCAGCAGCAGCACGCTGGCCGCCATGGCGAGATAGGGCTGACTGCCCCAGCCAAAGAAGGTAGCGCTGGAGGCAAGCAGGGTGGCGATAAAGCCGGTCACGGCAAAGTTGATGAGCGGACTGTGGTGGTGGCGGGCCATCAGCTGGCGCACCCGCATCGCGATCGCGGCAGAGAGACAGGTCACCACGAAGATGGGCCAGTCACCGCCAAACAGCAGGCTGAAAGCACCACAGGAGAGCCCCACCATGGGCACCACCAGCCAGGGGTGATAGTGAAAGGGGACGATGGCTTCGAGTCGCAGGCGCACTTCACGGGCACCGATCAGTTCTTTCTCTGCCATGATGCAGATGCGCTGGATCTCGCACACCACCTGCATGTTGATGCCGTGTTCGCGCACCCGCCGGGTGGTAGTGACGCAACTGCCCTGATAGAGGCTGGTGAGCACGATGGCACTGGAGGAGATAGCCATCTCGACGCTCTCCAGACCCAGTGCCATGCCAAGGCGTACCGTGGTCTGCTCGATGATCCGGCTCTCGGCACCAAACTGGGCCAGCATCTGCCCCACCTTGACGATAATGCGGGTGATCTCTGTCTGTTGCTCCCGCGACAGCACCCGTCTTGGTGTGATACTTCTCATAATCCCTTCGAGTCGTAGCAATAAATTTTGGCCATATTAGCTTAACTTTTATCGCTATTCATCCACCCTTATCACAACTCCCTGAATAATCTATTTTGGCCCAATAAAATAAAACCTCATCACAATTTCATCACCAGCAACATAAAAATCCATAACAAATAAAAAGAGAGCGGCAGGTTCTTATTTTGCCACTCTCCATCAAATCAAGTTTCAATATTAAATATTGCGACAGATTATTTGGGCCATTTATAGTCGATCAGCCGGATTATTTTACCACTGCCATCGTTTTCAGGCGGAGGTATCTCCTCCTCGCGAAATTGTCGCATTTCACTGCCCATCAGATAAAAGGAGTCCCGCATCATACTGGCAATGCGGATACAGCTGTCGAGGTTGTTTTTTGCCAACCTGCGCTGACCGTCAATCTTGAACTGGAGCCCGCGCAAACGGCGCTGCTGCTCGGGGTTGGCCCGAGCCATCAGCTGTTCAATCTGCTGCTCCAGAATGGCATCCAGCCGGGAGGGTTCACTCGCAGCCAGTTCTTTCAGGGTGTCAAAATCAGGCAACTCCATATGCCCTCCCAGGCAACGCCAACGGGCAGCACAGCCTGTGCTGCATCCCTATCTAGCACTCATTCCCCGCGCATCTCTTTCTCTGTATACAATGCCGATATAAGGGGTTCAATCCGCCTGATGACGACCTTCGGGGTATTATCGGTATTGGCCGCTTCTCTCTATTTTAATTCTATTAAGGATCAAACGATTATTTTTATAATCCGGCCCACCTGCCACTTATAAAATTTTGTCTGATGTAATTTGTTTTTTATTGCCGATTAATGAATTGTTGCTGGATATTTCGCTTCATTCGACACTGGATAATCGTAGTCCGGAAGGCTCAGCTTTTCTGGCGATTTAACTTATCTCACTGATTATGTTATTTTAATTACCACTTTTTCGGATATCCAAGAGCAGACCATGAGCAAGGCAAAAATCGGTATTGTTACCGTCAGCGATCGCGCCAGTGCCGGCATCTACGAAGACCTCTCCGGCAAGGCCATCATCGACACCCTCAACGCCTATCTGACCTCGGAGTGGGAGCCCGTCTATCAGGTGATCCCCGATGAGCAGGATCAGATTGAAGCGACCCTGATCCGGCTGGCGGACGAGGAGCAGTGCTGCCTCATCGTCACCACTGGCGGCACCGGCCCGGCCAAACGGGACGTCACCCCGGAAGCAACCGAAGCGGTATGCGATCGCATGATGCCGGGCTTTGGCGAGCTGATGCGGGCCGAATCCCTCAAGTTTGTTCCGACCGCCATTCTGTCACGCCAGACTGCGGGCCTGCGCGACGATACCCTGATCGTCAACCTGCCGGGCAAACCCAAGTCGATCCGCGAGTGTCTGGATGCGGTCTTCCCCGCCATTCCCTACTGCATCGATCTGATGGAAGGGCCCTATCTGGAGTGCGACGAAACCGTCATCAAGCCATTTCGGCCGAAGAAATAACGCACTCCCGAAAAGGCCATAAAAAAATAGTGGCGAGCATTGCTCACCACTATTTTTTATCCGGTTTTTCACACCGACAAATCGCTTCGCTTATTTACGGCCAAATACTTTCACGCCAGCCTTGCTGCGCTCGGAATTACCGTACACTTCGATTTTCTTTACACAGCGGCGCGAGCCAAGGGATTTCCAGCCGGTCTCGGTATCACCACGCATATCCTGATCGAAATAGATCGTCTTGGTGCGATCACCGCCATATGTGACGACGACTCGATCCAGGGTCAAATCACGCTCTGCCTTCACCTTGATATATTTGGTCTGGCGGCAAATCACCATGGGAATGGTGGCACCATGATCACCGGCCCCCAGCAAAATGGTGCGGCCGAGGGTGAATTGATCTTCACCGGCATGGCTGGCAGTAGCGACAACCAGCAGAAGAGTTCCCAGCAGGGCACGAACGGAAAAACGGGAACGCCAGAGAGCGAGCAGGGACATAACACCTCCAATAAAAAATGGAGCGCCATGATAGTGAAGCAACCATAACGGAAGCTGTACCCCGCGGCCAAAAGCAGTGAATTGATGGTAATTTGCTATGAATGTCGGCAATTTGCATGAATTTAAAAACAGCAAGGGCTGCCACTGGCAGCCCTTGTCATCTCATGGCTGGCTCAACGCTCCATAATCTGGGTGACATCATCCTTTTTGATCATCACTTCGCGACCTTCGGTATCGTAGTAACGATACATGCCGGTGCTCTCGTCCAGCTTGGGTTTGCTATCGGTGGTGATCATCTTGCCGTCTTTGGTGCTCATGATGTATTGGGAGCTGCATGCCACCAGTCCCAGCGCACAGATCAGGATCATCATCAGTTGTTTCATCGCCGCTTTTGCCTCCCTCTGCACCCTCACCACGAGGATGATGAGTGAAGCCTAGCTCAACATCATGACCCCGTTTGCATCGATTTCGGGAACGGGATCTGCGTCAAAAATCAGTGAGTTAGCCTTTATGACGGCGATGAATCAGGCGCCGGAATAAAAAAGGCCGGACAGCTGTCCGGCCTGTTATGCGATCTCTATCCGTTACTTGGCAGGCTTGCGCTCGCCGGTCACGGTCGGGTTCTTGGGATCGGAACTCCACTCGTACCAGCCGCCGTCGTAGACGCTGATCCGCTTCCAGTCCATCAGCCAGGCGTAGAAGAAGGCTTCGGAGGCACGCCAGCCGGTACCGCAATAAAAAGCGGCCTGCTGGGTCGGCTCGATGTTCCACTCATCCCACATGGCGAGGATCTCGCGGGCCGGCTTCATGGTGCCGTCCGGGTTGTGGAAGTCGCTCATGCTGTTGGCATCGACACCACCATGACCCCACTTGGCCCCCGGGATATCACCCTTCGGCTTGATGTAGCTGTAGCCGGAGGTGTTGCCGACAAACTCGTCCCAGGTACGCACGCTGACCAGCGCGCTATCGGGCTGCTTGAGCAGGGTCTTGGCCTGATCCAAAGTGGTGTAGTACTCGGGGTGAGCCGGAATGGCCACGCCAAAATCCTTCACCGGCTCATATTTATTGGGCAGGCCGGTTTCGGTGCGCAGGTGCTGGATAAACCAGGCATCAAGGCCGCCGTCCAGCAAGCGGACGTCTTCCACGCCGGCATACATCATCAGATGCGCAGCGCGGGCAGCCGCCATGGTGTTGCGACCGTAGAGGATCACGGTGGTGTCGTGGCGGATGCCATTCTCCAGCAGCAGCTGTTTAAGCGCCTCGTCAGAGACCTTGTTCCACAGCGGCTCCTCTTCCAGACGGTTGGTATCGATATAACCCGCCCCCGGAATATGGCTCAGCAGATAGGCCTTGGGTGAACCCCAATCCACTTCAAACAGCTTCCAGTCACCCTTGGGCGCTGCAGCTACCGGCCGGCCTTCCTGCAGGTCGAGCAACCAGCGCGGATAGACCAGCTGTTGCCAGCGAGCCAGGTGTTCGCGCGGGGCGCTTTGCCAGCCCTGCAGCTCGAACAGCTGCTTGATGCCCTGCATACGCAGCATGCGCGCCACTTCGGCCACTTCGCGCGGCGCACCATAGAGCGCGACCGGGCGATCGGCTTTCAGCCCCTTGGTGGCAAGGGCGGCAGGCCAATCCGCATCGCGGTATTTCCACTCGGCGGAGAGGTTCTCGGCGCCGGCCACATGGCCGCCCTGCTTCTCGCCCTCCATGGGCCACCCCTGATAGAAGTAGCTGGCGCGAGTATCCAGGATGACCGCCTGTTTGGCCTTGGCATCAGCCAGCGAAAGCGGTGGCAACTCGGCTGCAAAGGTGGGCAGGGCACACCAGAGCAGCAAGGTCGCCAGCGCGGCCTGCAAGAAGCGAAGATGTCGTTTCATGGTGATTTCTCGATTCATAGTGAACAAGGTTAAAAAATGGAGCGGCCCAGACGCTCGGCCAATAACTCCAGCGCTGCCGTCCCTGCCAGCGAATTGCCCGCTTTGTTAAGCTCGGGCGACCAGACACAGACGCACAATTCTCCCGGGATCAGGGCCACGATACCACCGCCGACCCCGGACTTGCCCGGCATGCCAACCCGGTAGGCAAAATCTCCCGCCTCGTCATAGAGGCCGCAGGTCGCGAGCAGGGCATTGACCTGCTTGGTAGTGCGCGCCGGCAGCAGCGGGGTTGTCTCGCCAAGCGGCAAGCCGCGGTTGGCCAGATAGATAAAGGTTCGCGCCAGATCGACGCAACTCATGCGGATGGCACAGGCATTGAAATAGCTCTGCAGCACCTTGTCCACTTCGTTTTCGAAGTTGCCATAGGCCTTCATCAGATAGGCGATGGCGGCATTGCGGGCCGAGTGCTGATATTCGGAGCGGGCGACGACCTGATCCGCCATGATGGCCGGATTGCCGGAGAGGCGGCGAGCCAGCTCCAGAGTACGCTGACGCGGTGCAGTGAGGCGGGTCTCCAGCAGATCGTTGACCACCAGAGCGCCGGCATTGATAAAGGGGTTGCGGGGTATCCCCTGCTCGAACTCGAGCTGAACCAGCGAATTGAAGGGTTGGCCTGAGGGCTCTTTGCCGACCCGGGCCCAGATCTCCTCCTCCTGATAGAGGGTGAGGGCCAGCGTCAGGCTCAGGGCCTTGGAGATACTCTGGATGGAGAAGGGTTCGAAGGCGTCACCGGCAGTGAACAGCTCCCCCTCCACGGTACAGACTGCAATGCCCAGCCGGTCGGCCGGCACCTGCGCCAGCGCAGGAATATAGTCGGCCACCTTGCCGTGCCCCAGCAGCGGGCGCACCTCTTCCAGAATGCTGGCCAGTAATTCGGATGACAACACCATAAGCAATTCCATGACTAATGCGGGTGTGGAGATCCCATCCCCACTGACAAAAATCCCGCCAGTGGCGGGATTTGTCTATCTGACTGCGGCAGGCAGTCGACACCGGCTCGCCTGCCACAGCGAGTCTGGTATCAGGCGGGTTCGCCGTACCAGAGGTCGAACAGTTCGGTGACCACGACAGCTTCCATCCCCTTGCCTTCCAGCCAGGATTTGACGGCGGCACGGTCTTCTTCGCTGCACTTGCCCAGCTGCTGGGTGCAGATCATCCCTTCCCAGGCCAGGTGGCCGGAACCGGCGAAAGCCAGTTTGCGCGGCTCGATCACTTCATCGATCATCGCATCGACTACGGCATCGATGGTCTCTTCGGCAGTGCCGACCGGGAAGTTGAAACTGATGTCGAAACCCATTTCCTGGAATTCATCGACGCGCAGTTTCTTGCGCAGGCGGCGGCTACGATTGGCCATGATAGCTCCTCAAGTTAGTTGATACGCTAGGTGTGTTGACGTGCCAGCTCAGCTGACACGCTTGAAAATCAGATCCCAGACCCCGTGCCCCAGACGATGGCCACGTTGCTCGAATTTGGTCAGCGGGCGCCAGTCAGGGCGCGGCACCCAGTTGCCGGTGGCAGAGGTGTTCTCGTAACCATCGGCGGCGCTCATCACTTCCAGCATGTGCTCGGCATAGTTTTCCCAGTCGGTGGCCATGTGGAACACGCCACCGATGGCCAGCTTCTGGCGAATGTCCTGAGCAAAGGCCGGCTGCACGATGCGGCGCTTGTGGTGACGGCTCTTGTGCCAGGGATCCGGGAAGAAGAGCTGCAGGCAGGAGAGTGAACCGTTCGGGATCATGTGCTCCAGCACCTCGACCGCATCGTGGCAAATCACCTTCAGATTGGTGACACCCGCTTCCTGAGCGGTACCCAGACAGGCACCCACGCCCGGGGAGTGCACTTCGATGCCGATGAAGTTCTTCTCGGGTGCATTCTTGGCCATCTCGACCAAAGAAGCGCCCATGCCAAAGCCGATCTCCAGCACCACTGGTGCTTCACGGCCAAACAGTGCGACCAGATCGAGCTGCTTTGGCTCGAAATCGATGCCCATGACCGGCCAGAGCTCTTCCAGGGCCTTCTCCTGCCCTTTGGTCAGGCGGCCTTCGCGACGGACAAAGCTGCGGATCTTGCGCATGAACTTGCCGTCTTCGTTAAATACATCTTGGGTCACAGGCATAATGGTCTCGTTATTTCATCAATCCGGGTAATACATCTGGTGTCCGATCCCGCCGGGGATCGCTTGCGGCCCGCTATTTCATCGCACCGCAAAAACAGGGGAGCGAATTATCCCAAGATGGGCCCAAGGCGCAAGTGTTTCGAGCAACAAATATTCCAGACAGCCGCTCCCCTGCCCCCTTACTGGCATCACTACTCCGACTAACCGCCCAATATAATCCGCAGTAGAGTCAATCCAGCCCTTTTTTAGCGATTTTTGTGACAATCATTGCCTCATTTCTGAAATCTGATACAAACGGATAACCTGGCGGTCGAATGGAGCGACTGCCCACATGCCGAGAGAATTGCCTATGCAGCCGTTTTTTGCCCAGCGCTTCGAGAAGGTCGAGCCTTCCTTTATCCGTGAAATCCTCAAAGTTGCCGCCAATCCGGAGATCATCTCCTTCGCCGGTGGCCTGCCTAATCCCCACCTGTTTCCGGTCAAGGCGATCGATCAGGCTTGTCAGGATGTGCTGCGCGAACAGGGGGCTGCCGCCCTGCAATATGCGGCGACCGAAGGGTATGCGCCGCTGCGCCAATACATTGCCGACCGCTATCTGGCCCGCCACGGCATGCAGGTCAATCCGGACAACATCCTCATTACCAGTGGCTCCCAGCAGGCGCTGGATCTGCTGGGCAAGGTGCTGATCGATGAAGGCCAGGATCTCATCATCGAAGAGCCTGGTTATCTGGGCGCCATTCAGGCCTTCTCTGTCTATCAACCGAATTTCAAGCCAATCACCCTCGGCGAAGCCGGGCTGGATCTGGCGGCGCTGGATGCGCTGCTGGCAAGCGACTCCAATGCCAAGTTGCTCTACGGCGTCCCCAACTTCCAGAACCCGAGTGGCGTCTCCTACAGCCGCGCCAACCGCGAGGCACTGGCCGAGCGACTGGTGCGCCACGAGCTCCTGATGGTGGAAGATGATCCCTACGGCGAGCTACGCTTCGAGGGCGAACATCTGCCCCCGATTGCCAAGCTGGCGCCAAACAATACAGTGCTGCTCGGCTCCTTCTCCAAAACCGTGGTGCCCGCCTTCCGTCTGGGCTGGATGCTGGTGCCGGAGTGGCTGCGCAAGAAGGTGACCATCGCCAAGCAGGCGACCGACCTGCACAGCAACGCCTTCAGCCAGCAAGTGCTGCACCGCTTCCTGATGGATAACTCCCTCGATGCCCATCTGGAGAAGATCAAGGAGGTCTATGGCCGTCAGCGCGCCGCCATGGAAGCCGCCCTGACTCGTCACTGCCCGCCCGGTGTCAGCTACACTCGACCGGAAGGGGGCATGTTCCTCTGGTTGACCCTGCCGGCTCATATTAGCGCCATGGCCCTGTTTGATGAGGCGATCAAGGAGAAGGTAGCCTTCGTACCGGGCGCCCCCTTCTATGTGCGCCCCGAAATTCAGAACACCCTGCGCTTGAGCTTCTCCTGCGTCGATGAAGCGACCATTGAGGAGGGGGTCAAGCGGCTGGCTCGCGCCCTCCAGCGGATGCTCTGACCCAAGCCACCGCACTGAAACAAAAAAACCAGCGAACAGTTCGCTGGTTTTTTTATGCCTTCACTTAACCACAATCAGCCAAACAAGCTCTTGCAAAACTGCGCCATCGGCATGGGGCGACCATAGAGATACCCTTGCAGATAGTCGACATGGCGATCCCGCAGATAGTCCGCCTGCGACTGCTTCTCGACCCCTTCCGCGATCAGGATCAATTCAAGCCGTTTCGCCAGATCAATCACGTTCTCGACGATGTGGCTGGAGAGTGAATCCGTACCAATCATCTCCACAAAGCTCCGGTCAATCTTGATGGCATCGACCTGAAACTGTTGCAGATAGGTCAGACTGGAATGGCCGGTGCCAAAGTCATCGATAGAGATCAACACGCCCAGCTTGCGCAATTCGGCAAACATCCGGGCCGTTGTCTCATCGGCCACCAGCAACTCCCGCTCCGTCAACTCCAGCCCCAAATCAACGGGATTCTCCTTGAAGGCGTCGAGAAACGCCTTGCAGTCAGCCAACAGGTCGAGATCCTGAAAGTGTTTGGCGCTGATATTGAAGCAAAAATGAAACTTGGCTGGCAGCTTGCCGGCATAAGGGGAGAAGTGGTCGCGCACCTCGGCCATCAACAGGCTGGTCATGGGCACAATCAGCCCGCTATCTTCCGCGAGAGGGATAAAACGATCCGGCGGAATCATCCCCTGTTTGGGATGCTGCCAGCGCATCAGCACCTCACAGCCACGCCAATGCTCGTCATCGCCGGAGACCACCGGCTGCAGGTAGGGGAGAAACTCCTCATCGATCAACGCCCGCTTGAGCTCCTCCGATGGTGAGCTGCTACGCCCCATCAGTCTGAAGGTGCCGAATCCAATCAGCAGCGCCAGTAACGGAGAGAGGAGCAAGGTATATCTGGAGTAGCGCCATGCGTGGCTCAAGTAGTCATGCACCGTGACCTGGGTGACGACCTGATAGGGGAAATTGGCCGAAGTGAGGGCAATATAGCCCTCTTCTGGCGGAGAGGGCGCAGCCCCGAACTGACCTGAGCCAAACAGTGCCCTCTGCCCCACCACCAGAGCCATCGGGGAGTTCTTGCTGGAGATCTCCAGAGTATTGCGCAGGTAGTAGCCATCTATACCAATCAGCACACTCCCCCTGTCCGTTTCATGACGCAGCACGATCAAGGGACGATCCGGCGTGACTTCATTGCCTGGCAGCAGTTGCAACCTGCCATCCACATAACTGTCAGGATTGAAGGGGCCATCATAGTCACCATAAAGCGAGGTGCAGTAGATGTGGCCGCCGACAGCCAGATTGGCGGAACGAACATCGGGCACCGTTGCCACCTGTTCGCGTAGCAGTTGTGCCGCATCCTTGCAGGGGTGGCCAAGCATCCCCTCCACATTGATGGCCGCTTGCAAGGCATGGCCGATGGAGCGATCAAACATCATACGGGCATGCTGCAACCGTGACTCGGCATCACGCTCTATCTCCGTCACGGTCTGCCAGATAACGGCAACAACCCCCAGCAGCAGGATCCCGCCCCCCATCAGCAGCGCCACCAGAATCCTCGAGTAAAGCTGGCGAAGTTTTAAACGACGAAATGGCATGGCGGCCTCTTTGATGCTCGGATAATGGGTGACAGCCTCGGTGGACAGGCGAAAAGGGTCGCCATAATAGCGATTGTTCAACAAATACCCAACCAACAAAAATCAATCAATTCAAGCTGTTGTTCAACAATATCTTGTAAGAAAAGGATAGAGTTAACATCCGTCAAACAAAAAACTCCCGAAGCACGTCTCACTTGTTGAAGGGAAGCCGCACCATTAAAGTTGAGCAAACGACCGCAGGAGCGCGCAGCGATGAAGATTCTGATCACCGGGGGAACCGGTTTTATTGGCCGCCGTCTGGTGGCCCATCTCAAGGTCAATCACGACGTGGTCGTCCTGAGCCGACAAGGCAGTCGCGCCTACTCCCTGCTTGGCCACGATGTGCAGATCATCGATAACCTCGACAGCCTCGATGACCTCAACGATGTGGATGCAGTGATCAATCTGGCAGGGGAACCCATAGCCGCAGGCCGCTGGAGCGAGCAGCGCAAACAGCAGCTCTGCGACAGCCGCTGGCTGCTGACCGAGCAGCTGGTCGACCTTATCAAACTCTCCACAACGCCCCCTAAAGTGCTGGTCAACGCATCCGCCATCGGCTGGTATGGCAGGCAGGGGGCAGAGCCCCTCGACGAGCAGTGCCGCTCACCCCATCAGGAGTTCACCCACCAGCTCTGTCAGCAGTGGGAGACGCTGGCGCAGGAAGCTGGCAGCAAGCAGACCCGGGTCTGCATCGTGCGGATCGGGCTGGTGCTCGGCATGGATGGCGGCGCCCTGCCCAAAATGCTGCCACCTTATCGACTCGGCCTTGGCGGCCCCATGGGCAGCGGCAACCAGATGATGAGCTGGATCCATGTGCAGGATCTGGTGCGCGCCATGCTGTTTCTGCTGGAGCACGAGGAGTGCAACGGTATCTTCAACGGCACGGCGCCTCATCCTGTCAGCAACCGGGAGTTTAGCCAGACTCTGGCTCGCACCCTCCACCGCCCGCACCTCTTCTTCGTCCCGGCACCGCTGCTGCAACTGGTGATGGGAGAGGCGGCCGATCTGCTGCTGACCGGGCAAAACGTACTGCCCGCGCATCTGCAACAGGCCGGCTTCCACTTTACCTACCCCCAGCTGCCGCAGGCACTGACCGATCTGTTGCGAGAGACTCGCTAACACTTCCCCTAACCACCACAGGCCGCACAGCAATCAGCCCGACCACTGGTCGGGCTGATTGCCTCCGGCACCTGCGCTCTCAGGGGCCTGATTACAGCAATCCCTGACCCAGACCACGCAACCGGTCGCTGAGGGTGCCCGCCAGCAGCTGGCGCCGCATTCCCTGACCGGCCAGGGTGACCAGCAACGCCCCCAGGGTTGGCAATCCGAGCCAGATGCGCCAGTGGAACTGCCACTGACCATCAAACCACCAGAACTGGAGAGCAACGGCACACAACTCCACCACCATGGCGGCACAGAGTCCGGCCAGCAAGCCACTCGCCACCAGCTCCCAGCGCAACATCTTGCCAAGCAGCGCGCTGCCAGCCCCCAGAGTGCGCATCAACAGCAGTTCACGCCGCCGCTGGGCCATGCTGGCCTGAGTCTGGGTCAGCAGCACCAGCAGCGCCGCCACCGTCACCAGCCCCAGCATCAGGGCCAGCGCCCGGCTCACCTGCTCCGAAACCCGGGTCAGCCGCACGATGAGATCATCCACATCAATCAGGCTCACCGTGGGATGGTGGCGGATCAGCCCCACCTCGGCGGTACGCCCCTCTGGCGGCAGCCGGTAGCTGCCGATCCAGGTGCGGGAAAAGGGGGCCAGCAGATCGGGTGAGAAGATCATGTAGAAGTTGGGCCGCATGTTGTCCCACTTGATACTGCGCAGACTGGTGACCCGGGCCCCGAAGCTGCGCCCCTCGATGGTAAAGGCGAGCATGTCACCCAGCTTGATATCGAGCCGCTTGGCCAGTTCGCTGTCGACCGATACCTCGCCGGGGCCGGAGAACCACTTCCCTGCCACCAGCTTGTTGTCGGCTGGCAGGGTCGTAGTGGTAGTAAAGTTGAGCTCCCGATCGACCCCTTCGCGACCACTGCGAGCCCCTTCCCCCACCGCATCACCGGCGATATGGGTCAGGCGCCCGCGCACCATGGGATAGAAGTCTGAGGTAACGGCGCCGGCTCCCGCCAGTTCGCTCAGGATCCCTTCCCGCTCGTTCTCGGCCACATTGACCAGAAAACGGTTGGGGGCATCGGCAGGCAAACGAGCGGAGAACGCCTCCAGCAGATCGATGCGAACCGCCCAGAGCAAGCCAAACAGCATCAGCGCCAGCGCAAAACCGGCCAGCTGGAACAGACCGCTGCGCCGCTCGCGCGACAGATGGGCCAATGCCAGCCGCAGGGCGTGCGGGCCGCTCACCCGCGCTCCCACTCTCAACATCAGGGAAGCCAGCAGAGCCAGCAGCCCCATCAGCAGGCCCATCCCACCCACCAAACCCAGCGCCAGCCGCACATCGGCGGTAAAGCCCCATACCAGCGCAAACAGGCCGAGCAGACCGACCGGCAGCGCCAGCCAGGGGGGAATCCCCGCCTCCAGCTCGCGGCGCAACACTCGCAGCGGCGGCACTTTCAGCAGCCGCAGGAAGGGGATAAAGGCGAGCAGCAGGGTGATGAAGAGGGCAACCGCCACACCTAGCGCAAAGGGGCGCCAGGAGGGTGGCGGCAGATCCGGTGGCAGCAACTCACCCAGCAGTTGCAGGGTGAACCACTGCATGATGGTGCCCGCCACCAGCCCCAGCAGGGTGCCGATCAGGGTCAGCGACAGCAGCAGCCCGCTCATCAGTTGCCACAGACTGGTGCGCGATGCCCCCAGCGTCTTGAGCAGGGCCACCATATTGGTCTGGCGTTCGGCAAAGTGACGTACCGCTATGCCCATCGCCAGCGCGCCCAGCAGCACGCCGCAAAGGGACGCCAGCCGGAAGAAGCGCTCGGCATTGACCAGCGAGCGGCCCACCTGGGATTCACTGTCATCGGGCGTGATCCACTTCTGCCCGGCCTGCAGCTGAGGAACCAGCCAGCGTTCATAGCGGGCCAGCGCCTCTCGCGACCCTTTGAAGAGATAGCGCCACTGCTGACGACTACCCGGCAGCAGGGCGCCGGTCGCCTCAATGTCGGCGCTGTGGATGAGCGCCCGCGGCGCCAGCAGGAAGGGGCTGAATCCCTGATCGGGCTCCTCGCCAAGCAGACCAGCCACCTTGAGCACCGTATTGCCCACCTCCAGCTCATCCCCCACCTTGGCCGTCAGCAACTGCATTACCCGGGCGGAGAGCCAGATTTCACCGGGGGCAGGAGTCCGGGCCGGGGTCAGCTCCAGCTTGCCGTAGAAGGGAAAACCGTCGGGCACCGCCCGGATTGAGGCAAGCTGCAGCGCATCGCCGTGAAACAGCATGCTGTTGAAACTGACCGTGGTCTGCAACGCCAGACCATCTTTTTGTGCCTGCAGCAACCAGCCATCCGGTATCGCAGTGGCGCTGCGCAGCACCCGATCCGCCCCGATAAAGTCGCGGCCAGATGCCTTGAGTCCCGCCTCCAGCCGATCTGCCACCAGCGCCACGCTGAGCACACAGGCCACACTCAGGGCCAGCGCCAACACAAACCAGCGCAGCTCGCCGCTCCATCCTTCCCGGCGCAGCAGTCGCCATCCCAATCGCCACTGCATCATCCCTGACCACCTCCGCTCACTCGCCTGCCCCCTGCATTACACCACGGCATGACTCACCTCGCGATCCAGCCTGCCTGCCGCCATCACCAGCTGACGCTGGCACCGGCTGGCCAGCTCTTGGTCATGGGTCACCACCACCAAGGTGGTGCCGTGCTTGCGGTTGAGTTCAAACAGCAGCTCAATCACCTTGTCACCAGTCTTGCTGTCGAGGTTGCCGGTCGGTTCGTCTGCCAGCAGCAGGCTGGGCCGGGTCATGAAGGCGCGGGCAATGGCCACCCGCTGCTGCTCGCCACCGGAGAGCCGTGGCGGCATATGATGCAGACGTTCAGCAAGCCCTACCGCCGCCAGCAGTTCACGGGCTCTGAGCTCACAGTCACGCTCACCGCGCAGCTCGGCAGGGAGCATCACGTTCTCAAGCGCCGTCATGGTCGGGAGCAGCAGGAATGACTGGAAGACAAAGCCGATCTGCTCGGCGCGCAATCTGGCCCGCCCCTCCTCATCCAGCTCGCCGAGTGACTTGCCGAGAATTTCGATGGAGCCAAGACTCGGCAGATCGAGCCCGGCCAGCAATCCGAGCAAAGTAGACTTGCCTGACCCGGAGGCGCCGACCAGTGCCACCGTCTCGCCGCTATTGACTTGCAGATCGATCCCTTCAAGGATGGTGAGGCTTTCCTGGCCTAGGCTGACCGATTTGCCGAGGCCCTTGACGACAATAATGGGGGTTGAACTCATGCTCGATATCCTTTGTCCCAATCCCTTGATGGCAATCCATAGCGGGAGTTGAATTGATGGTGCGTATTCTGTTTGCCTTGTTCGTTGGCCTCGGCAGCCTGCTCTCGTCGGTTCAGGCCCAGACTCTGCTGGTGCTCGGCGACAGCCTGAGCGCCGGTTATCAGATGCAGGAAAAGCAGAGCTGGCCTGCCCTGCTTGAACAAAAATGGCAGAACGAGGGGGGCGAGCACACCCTCATCAATGCCAGCGTCAGCGGTGAGACCACCCAGGGCGGACTGGCGCGCCTGCCCGCCCTGCTGGAGCAGCATGAGCCGGACTGGCTGCTGATCGAACTGGGGGGCAACGATGGCCTGCGCGGCTTTGCCCCTGCCATTACCCGCCAGAATCTGGCCAGCATGATTGCCCTTGCCAAAGAGAAGCAGATTCAGGTCGCACTGACCCAGATCCAGCTGCCCCGCAACTACGGAGCCCGCTATCTGCGCCAGTTCGAGCAGATCTTCCCGGAACTAGCCGAGACCAACAAGCTGCCCCTGCTCCCCTTCTTCATGGATGATATTGCGCTGCGCCCTGAACTTATGATGAACGATGGTATTCACCCTACCCCGGCGGCGCAGCCGCAGATCCGCGACAAGGTAGCCCGTTTTATGGAGCCACTGATGAGCCGCTGACACCTTGGCAACAGGCTGTGTCATATATACGACGGCAGATAAGCAAACATCCCGCCGAGGCGGGATGTTTTTTATTGCAAACTGTATGGCGGGTTACTTTTCCAGTACCTGACGCAGCCGCTCCTGCGCCACGCCAACCAGCAGGTCGGGCTGGAATTTGGAGATAAAGCGGTCACACCCCACCTTCTTGACCATGGCTTCGTTGAAGTTGCCACTCAGGGAGGTATTGAGGGTGATGAAGAGATCGGCCATGCGCGGATCGCTGCGCACCTCGTGGGTCAGGCGATAGCCATCCATCTCCGGCATCTCCGCATCGGTGATCATCAACAGGATCTCGTTGGTCACCTTCTTGCCGGCATCGCACCACCCCTTGAGCAGGGTCAGCGCCTGCAAGCCGTCCTGACACTCGATAACCTCAAGCCCCAGCTGCCCCAGCGTCTCGCGTACCTGATTGCGGGCAGTGCTGGAGTCATCGACGATAAGCACCTTGCGGCCATGCATCTCGGGCAGAATATCCCGATCCAGCACCTCTTCGGAGATGCTGATGTCGTAGGTGATGATCTCCGCCAGCACCTTCTCAACATCAATGATCTCGACAATCTGATCCACCCCGTCTTCCGGGATGCGGGTGATGGCGGTGAGATAGTTGGCACGCCCGGCCGAGCGAGGCGGCGGCAGGATATCCTTCCAGGTCATGTTGACGATGTTGGCTACCTGCCCCACCAGAAAGCCCTGAATGGTGCGGTTGTATTCGGTGATGATGAGGTTGGATTCACTGTCGACCGGCATGGGACGCATGCCGATGGCGCTGCGCAGATTGATCACCGGGATCGAGGTACCGCGGATATTGGCTACCCCGCTGATATTGTGGTGAGAGCCCGGCATCTTGTTGAGGTGCGGCAGCTTGACCACTTCTCGCACCTTGAAGACGTTGATGGCAAACATCTGGCGGGTGCCGAGACGGAACATCAACAACTCCAGGCGGTTTTCCCCTACCAGCTGGGTTCGTTGATCAACTGAATCCAATATACTCGCCATATGCTGACATCCATCTGATTATTAATCGACTTCTATTATAGAGGCTGCCTGCCAGGAAAGGCAGACGCATTTTCAACCAGATCGACCATGCAGATAAAAAAAGTGAGGCCTAAGCCTCACTTATCTCCTTGATTTAAAAATCAATAACTACAGACAGACTTCCAGCTGCCATCGGTGGCCTTGGGTTCACTGCTGGTCCACCAGTTGGCCTGCCACACCACCTTGTTGTGGGTGATGCGATCGCCCGCATTGGCATGATCCCCTTGCGGCCAGGTCGGGTAAGCCTTGTAGGCTGCCGGATTGATGTTCTGGCTGCTGCAGGTCGCACCGCCCTCACCACCGCCCGAGCCCAATACGGCCTCCGGCAGGGTCGGGAACTCGGCCTTGAGACCCGCGGTCTGGCTGCCGCTGATGATGCGGATGCCACTCGGCACGCCAGCGGCCGGCAGATAGTAGGTCATCGCCACTTCCACATCGCTGCCCGGCGTCCAGGCTTTCCAGGTCGGCAGCGTCAGAGCCACCTTGTGGAAATCCTTCTCGTTGGCAATCCCGTCGGAGTTCTGGTTGCCGCCGCTCTCCACCACTTTCAGCCCCATCCCGCTCTGGTCGGTGATGGTGTCAGAGGTAGAGGTTGGCACCAGGAACTCGATGCGGGCACCGCCCGGAATGGTCTGGGTCGAGTTGTTGGTGAGCTTCAGGGTCGGGTTGATCGGATAGTTGGAATCCCCCTCCTTGAAGCCGGAGAGGCTCACCGCGATGTCGAGCTGGGCCGCCGGAGCTGCCAGATCGTTCTGCTTGGTGTTGTACTTGGTCGCCTTGGCAAACTTGTCGTAGGCGAGCGTGGTCAGGGTATCCCCCATGCCGTACTCTTTTTTCACCGGATCGTAGGCGTAGTCACCCGCCATCTCCCAGAACATCACGCCACCCAGACCACGATTGACGATGTAGTCGAGCTTGTGACCCATGGACTCCTCATCCTCGGTGGAGAGGAACACCTTTTTCTCCTCGTTCCACAGCCAGGGGGCATGAGCCTTGTCGTCGTAGTAACGGACATACTTGCCCTGCATCACGTGGGCCGGGTTGTTGGGATCCAGACCCCAGGCCTGCCCGTAGCTCGGCATGGTGGTGATCCCCAAATCGGCTGCGTGCTCCAGGTTCTTGGCATGCCACATGGGGACGGCGCCACCGCCGATCTCCTTGCCGTTCTTGTCCAGATCGTGCCAGATGTTGTCGATGCCGACCGCCCCGTTACCGCACGGAATGGTGCCGCCACCGGTACCCGGCTGGCAATTGCTCTGGCTCGGCAGTGCTGCCTTGCCACCCAGACCGTGCGTGCCACCGCTGACCCCCTGCCAACCGCGGGTGTAATAGGGCACACCCACGTTGATCTTGCCGGCCGCCAGCGCACCACGGAAGTAGTGAGCAGACCAGGCTGCGTTGAGGTAGCCGATGCCGCCAAACTCTTTCTGGGTGTAGACGCCCCACTGCGCCAGCTCGGCGTCTGCCTTGTTGTCAAACAGGGCGGCGTTGTGGCCGACAAAGTGGTTCCAGGCACCGTGGAAGTCGTAGGTCATCAGGTTGACATAGTCGAGGTACTGGGTGACCTGGAAGTTCTCCATGCCGCGCAGCAGATAGGCGGAAGCTGGCGAGGCGATGGTCAGCATGTACTTGCGGCCATCCTCGCTGCCCGCTGTATCCAGCTTGCTGCGCAGGGTCTGCATCATCACCTTGTAGTTGGCAAACAGCTTGCCGCGGCACTGGTTGGAGAGCGGGAAGTCGTTGGGGTTGCCCGCATCCTTCATGGAGGTGGGGTATTCGTAATCGATATCGACCCCGTCAAAACCGTATTGACGGATGAAGCTCACCGCCGACGTGGCAAGCGCATTGATGCCATCGGTGTTGACCGAGCAGTCGCCCTTGGTGGTGGCAGTGTAGAAGCCGCGCGTATCGGCCCAGCCCCCGACCGAGATGAGGGTTTTCACGTCCGGATACTGCTTCTTGAACTTCGACAGCAGGTTGAAGTGCCCCTTGTAGGCAAACTCCGGATCCATCTCGGCACCCGGCACGCCATCCCAGGTCATCTTGGTCGCCGAGTCATCCACCTTGATGGTGTGGCTCTGCTCGTCCACCGCCGCGAAGGCGTAGTTGATGTGGGTGATCTTGCTCCACGGAATGTCACTCACCAGATAGGCGGGCAGGCCATTCTTGCCGGTGCGCCAGGAGGTGAAGTAGCCGATGACCCTGCGGGCATGGTCATCCCCCATGCACTCGTAGCCATCAGGACGATAGATCTGGCGGATATCGCAGGAGAGGTTGCCACCGGATGGTGGCAGCGCGGCCTCCTCGACAGTGACGTTCACTGCCGCCGACTCGCCGCTCAGATTGGTTTTGTCGGTGGCAACCAGCTTGAGGGCGGCACTGCCTTTGGCATCGGGCGTCCAGTTGACCTGCCAGGGGGCGGCATTGTCTTCCCCTACCTTCTTGCCATCGACAAACAGCTCGACTTTGGCCACATCGTTGTTGGCATCGGTGACGTTGCCGTTCACCGCCACGCTGCGACCCAGCGTTACCTTGGCACCACTGGCCGGGCTGCTGATGCTCACCTTGGGCGCCTCTGGCGCCACCACGGCAGCGACGTTGAAGCTCGAATCCGCCTCGCTCAGTACCTTGCCATCCTTATCCAGTGCCCGCGCTTTCAGGGCGTGCGCCCCAACGCCCGCAGCACTCCAGCTGGCGCCCCAGGGCGAGGCGCTGGCCGTGGCAGCAAGCTTGCCGTCGATAAGGTATTCCACCCGAACCAGCGCCGTCACCGGGCCACTCAGGATCACCGCCAGCGCAACGCTGGCACCTTCGTTAAAGCTGGCACCGGCAGCCGGAGAGCTGACGGCCACGCCGAGCGCCGGTGGCGGCACTTCGCCGCCGTAGAGCTTCCAGGCATCCGCCCAGACCACCCCGATACCGGGTTCATAGTGATAGGGTGATGCCCCGCACCAACCCGAGTAGGGGAACTCTTTGCATTCATAGAGGGCGCCGGCATTGCTGACGATGTCACCGGCTTTGTAGGCAGTACCGGCCTTGTAGGCGGGATAGGCTGCCTGCGCCCAGGCGGGCATGGCAGCGATAGCCACCAGCACGGCAAGCCGGCTGGGCCTCAGGAACTGTTGCATATTGTTATCTTCCTTGTTTTGTCTTGGCATTGGTGACCAAGGCAAAGCACAAGCGCAACCTGCGTGAAGGGAGGGAGACTACCGGCCATGGACTCGCCGCACACTGCCTCTTCACCCGGGGAAACCCCGCTATCTGGATCATCGTCTGATCGGAAGACCGGAGGTATTGCGTCCCGGCATTTCAACCGGTTTGCCCTTTACCTGGGTTCCGTGAGGAACAAGCCGAGTATAGAAAGCATGCTGCCGAGTCTCAATCTTCATTCTCGGAGAAAAATATGTGGTTGCCAGCGGGATCACACTTTCCCACCACGACCATTGGTAAGTGTTTTATCAGTAATTTCAGAGTGTTAGCCAAGTCAAAAAACGCCAAGTTGCGTTCATTTGTATCCCGGTAATGTGCGTTGGCTCACTGGTACGATATGCCGAAAATGTGACAATGCGCGCCCCTGGTCAGCGACCAGGGCTATGGAAACACTGGCAAAAATAAAAAAGGAACACTTATGAAAGGTACTCGCACCCTACTGTCTCTGGCCGTGGGGCTGGCCCTCGCTGCCCCCGGCGCCCATGCGGCATTTGTCTGCCCATCCGATCCGGCGCAACTCACCCCCATTCCGACTATTCAGGGAACAGGCTCAGGGAGCCAGTTCGCGACCGACACCGTGACCGATAAAAACGGCACCATCACGGGAAAAATCAGTCCGGGTACCTTCATGGTGCGCGGTGTCGTCACCACCCTAGGCCAGAGTCTGACCAAAGGCTTCTATCTGACTGATCCGGCGGGAGATGGCAATCCGGCGACCTCCGATGGCATCTTTGTCTATCTGAACGATATGGCAACCAAATACAAAGACGTCAAACCGGGGAGCGAAGTCTGTCTGGAAGCGCAGGTTCAAGAGTTTTACGGCGGCACCCAGCTGACCCCGTTTGTCGACAAAGCCACCAAAAAGGCCAACTTGCAGGTCACCGCACAAGGGCTGAATGTGCCGACCAGCGTATTGCAGGTCAATGAAGGGGAGACGCTGGCGCAGGCGCTCAATCGCCACGAAGGGATGCGGGTACGGCTCGACAGCAGCAGCGATCTCCACCTGACCCGCAACTACGGTTTCGACTACAAGGTTTATCGCAACAACGTCGAGCTCTCCCACAAGGCGCCGTTGCTCAAGCCGACCCAGCTCCATATTGCCAGCAGCCCGGAAGCGGTCGCTCTGGCCGCCAAAAATGGCAGCAACCGGCTGGTGGTCGAGTCTGATTACAAGGCGCCGGATGGCGTACTACCCTGGTTCCCGAGCTGGGATGCCGATCAGGGCTATCTGCGTATCGGTGATCAACTGACTGGGCTGGAGGGGGTCATTGTCTACAACAAGGATGCCTTCCGTCTGGTAGTACCCAGCGATGTCACCCTGAGCACCGGCGCCCTGCTGCGTACACCGGAAGATGACCGCCAGCCGGCACCCGCCCGGGCCACAGGCAGCGATCTGCGGATTGGCAGCTTCAACGTGCTCAACTACTTCACCAGCCACTCCAGCATTGGCGGCGCACTCAACGTGCTGTGCAAAGATCAGGCGGATGCCGACAACGCCAAAGGGTGCAACCGCGGCGCCAAGAGTCAGGCCGACTTCGAGAAGCAGCGCACCAAGATCGTCAACGCCATCACCGAGATGGATGCCGACCTGCTCGGCCTGATGGAGATGGAGAACAATGGCTTTGGCGACAACTCCGCCATCAACAATCTGGTGACCCGCCTCAACGAGCAGCAGAAGGATGCGAACAAGCGCTACGCCTATGTCCGCCTGCCAGCAAGCCTGCTCACCAGCGAGAAATTCTTCGGTGGCGACGCCATCATGGTGGCCATGATCTATCGCCCTGCCCTGCTCACCCCGGCTAGCGAGGCCAATGTCATCCGCATGCCAGAGCAGCGCTATACCACGGGAGGCGTGGCCAAAACCGCCGGCCAGCGCGATTCTCTGGTGCAGAGCTTTACCGTCGCTGGCAGCAAGGATCCGCTGACGCTGGTGGTCAACCACCTCAAGTCCAAGGGGTCGGGCTGCTATGAAAACGGCGATGGCAAGACAGAACCGGCCGACCTGCAGGGCAAGTGTACCGAGTTCCGCGTGAGTGCGGCCAAGGTGCTGGGTGAAGCGGTCAGCAAGCTGCCGGGACAGGTGCTGCTGGTGGGTGACTTCAACTCCTACGCCAAAGAAGATCCGATCCGGGTGCTGACCGATTACAACCCGGCTGCCAGCGAGCGCAAGATTGTTTCGGCCTCTCATACCTTTATCGGTGACCAGTCCTATGAACAGCTCGGTCGCGAGGTGACTCGCAGCTATGGCCTGATCGATCTCAACGTCAAGTTCAACAAGGAAAAAGCCATCTCCTACAGCTATGACAGCGAACTCGGCACCCTCGACTATGCTCTCGCCAATCCGGCGCTGGCCAGCAAGGTGGCGAACGTGGCCGACTGGCACATCAACTCCTTCGAGAGCAACCTGTTCGAGTACGGCAACCAGTACACCGGCACCCTGCTGAAATCGGATAATCCGTTCAGCGCCTCCGACCACGACCCCATCATCGTCGATCTGAAAATGAAGGGTGATGCCGTCAAACCGGACCACGGCTCAAGTGGCGGTGGTGCACTGGGGCTCGGCCTACTGGCCCTGCTGCCGCTGGCCTGGCGCCGTCGGCGCTAACCGGTAACCCGCTTGAAAGTAGCCAAAAGCCCGCGATATCCGCGGGCTTTTCAGTTTTGGCCATTTGATTTGCAAATGAAAGGCAGGAAAGCATGGGGAAAATAAATGCCTGAGAAAACAAAAAGGCCACCGCAATGCGGTGGCCTTTTCTACTTTCTTTACGAAAGATGGTGGAGCTACGCGGGATCGAACCGCGGACCTCTTGCATGCCATGCAAGCGCTCTCCCAGCTGAGCTATAACCCCGATGTGTGTGAATGACTGACGTCACTCTGAATTTGGTGGAGCTACGCGGGATCGAACCGCGGACCTCTTGCATGCCATGCAAGCGCTCTCCCAGCTGAGCTATAACCCCAAATTCGGCACTGAATGAATGGTTCTGGCGGCCATTCATCCTCAACAATGGTGGAGCTACGCGGGATCGAACCGCGGACCTCTTGCATGCCATGCAAGCGCTCTCCCAGCTGAGCTATAACCCCGATGTGTGTGAATGACTGACGTCACTCGGAATATGGTGGAGCTACGCGGGATCGAACCGCGGACCTCTTGCATGCCATGCAAGCGCTCTCCCAGCTGAGCTATAACCCCACAAAGGTCGGCTTGGGTGATACACACCGCACTGCCCTGGGTACTTCATTTCAATCAGGAATTTGGTGGAGCTACGCGGGATCGAACCGCGGACCTCTTGCATGCCATGCAAGCGCTCTCCCAGCTGAGCTATAACCCCACAAAGGTCGGCTTGGGTGATACACACCGCACTGCCCTGGGTACTTCATTTCAATCAGGAACCTGGTGGAGCTACGCGGGATCGAACCGCGGACCTCTTGCATGCCATGCAAGCGCTCTCCCAGCTGAGCTATAACCCCTTTGATTCCAGATTGTTCGAGGAGAATTTGGTGGAGCTACGCGGGATCGAACCGCGGACCTCTTGCATGCCATGCAAGCGCTCTCCCAGCTGAGCTATAACCCCAACTCACCTCGGCGCTGACGAAGTTATCTCCGGCAACGGAGGCGCATGATAGGCATCACCAGCTTCACTGTCAACCCTAAAATCACCCCGATTGGCGCGTTTAATCAAAATTGCAGCAAGTCGTTGTTTTTATCGACTAAACGCCCGTAATCCCGCTGTTTAACCAGCGCTTTGGCGTGCTGGTCGCAACACCACAGCCTCTGCCACCACTCACCCAGTCATCACTGCAGGAGAGGGCGCTCTACGAGATGGCAAGGCAGAAGCGCCCAGCAGGAGGCGGTTCACGAAAGCCTTTCCATAAAGAGGATTGAATTTGAAAACCCTTTCCATGATTTATGTAAATTTACAACACACAAAGTTGATCTGGCTCACAAATAGCCATAGGATCAAACCGTGACCCAAGTCACACAAAGCAACAAACCAACAGAGATATGAGGTGAAACCATGTTCGAGAATCTGGCAGTTCTGTTCCACCTGCGCGGTGCAACCAGAAAAAGTGGCGTAGTCGAGAAAGATACCTACGCTCCGTCCACCCGTGAATACTACTTCCGCTACGGCAAGTAATTGCTGAAAGCCTTTCACGGAAAACGTAATAAAACTACAACACACATCATCACACAGCCCTCTCGAGGCGCTGTCCTGTCCGGGCCAGATGTTCCACGGCCAAACCTGAACTCCACCAAACAAGAATGGGGCCCGCAGGCCCCATCTTTTATTGCTTCGGCTTAATGCCGAATCACAGCTTGATCCAGGCATCACTCCACGCGGTTCCCTTGCCCGGCTCATAAGCCCAGGCGGCACCGGCGCACCAGCCGGTGTAGGGGTGCGGTTTGCACTCGTAGCTGGCACCGCCATTGCTGACCCGCTCGCCCGCCTTGTAGGGAGTCCCCTCTTTATAGGCCGGATAGTCAGGCGGCGTTACGCCCCCCTCCTCTCCTTTCACCAGCAGGCTATGGGTGGTGCTGCGGCTCAGATTACCTTCATCTGTGACCGTCAGTTTGATCTCCAGCCTGGTATCGCTGGCCGGCTTGGGCAGAGTCAACTCCAGAGTGACCTGATCCAGTGCCGGGGCAGAAGCACCTGCCGGAAGAGTCCAGGCATAAGTCAGCGGCTTGCCTTCCGGATCGCTGGAGTGCTGGCCGGAAAGGGTCACCTTGCTGCCACCTTCGGCCTGCGCCGGGCCGGTGATATTGGCCACCGGCGGCAGGTTGGTGCCACCGCCGTTATCCTCGATCACCACCTCCGGATAGAAGTGCTGAACGCAGCGGCTGTAATCCCCCTCCTTGAAGGCACTGAAACGGGTCTGGTAACCCACCAGCTTGCACGCGTAACTCTTGCCGCCGTTGGGGTTCTCGGCCACATAGCTCCAGTCCTGCTCCCAGTAGATGGGCAGGGCACCGGCGCCCTTGTCGTCAAACACCTTCATGTTCTTGCAACCCAGTACCTCGTCGGATGGCACCGCCACCCCGAGGTAGTTGGCAAACTCGCGGTAGTAGTTGATGCGGTTCTGGGACTGGGCGTGCTCGACCGGGCCACCGCACTCCACCCCACCGTTGATGATCTGGGTGGTGACCCCGAAGCCCGGCACCAGACCGTTCTGCTTGTCATGGTCATTCGGCTGCCAGGTGCCATCGATGACATGGAGCATGGAGGGCTTGGGCGGCTGCGGATAGGTATAGAAGAACACCGCGCTGGCCAGGTTCAGCCAGGTGTCGGCCACCAGATCGGGACGGTCGAGCAGGGTGCGCACCGTACCGAACATCGCCTCGGAGAAGGGGCCGTAGTTGTAGTTGTAGGAGAGCTGTTTGGCGCCACGGCCAAAGTAGCTCTTGAACTCGCCATTGTCGAACGTACCGCACGGCCACTGCTGACCCTGCCACACATCGGGACGGCACTCGGCGTTGTAACCGCCGCGCATGGTCTCATTCCATCCCATCTCGCGCACGTAGACCAGCGCCTGACGCCACTCGGCTTCCGGGCGCCAGTTTTCATGGCCACCGGTCTCCTGGGCGAAGTGGGCAAACATGGTCGCCAGGGTCTTGCGGCAGATGGCATCGGCATCGCGGCCGTCGCTGTAGTCGCTGCACAGGGCCGGGAACTTGGCCGCCGCCTGCAGCAGGCCGCGATAGGTGTACTCGGGGGCGCGCAGCGGGAAGAGGTAGTTGAACTGGCTCTCGCTCAGCAGGCTTTCGACCCGCTTGACGTTGCCCGGGTTGTCGGCACGGCCCGGCTGCACCGCCTCGACCACCAGATTGTCCCGGGTAGCGATGGAAGCCTTGACCGCCTCCATCGCCGGGAAGTCGGTCAGCGCCTTCTCTTTGGCATCCAGCTCGGCCTGGCTCATATAGACGGGGGTAGTGCTGCCATCCGGCGGGGTTGGCGTTGGCGGATTGGGCTTGTCATCGCCGCCGGTATCCGGCGGGGTCACTTCCCCTTCGCCAACAAGCTTCCACGGGGTATCCCACTCATTGGCGGCCACCATGCCCGGAGTCTGACCCGGGTTGACCCACCACTTGGCCTCGAAAACCTGGCCGTTGTAATTGACCTGGCTGCCGCCCGGGTAGGATTTGTTGATGTCGTATGCCTCAGCCGCCCACAGGTGGCCGCTCAGCATCAAGCCGGCAAGCAGCAGGGTTATGCGATTTTTTTTCATTATTGTTGCTCTCTGTCTAGGTTTTCAGCAGAAAAGGTGGGGCCTCATAAGACCCCGCCACCATCATAGAGATCCCGGCTTAACGGCAGCTTGCCGCACCGACATCCAGCCAGACGCCGTGCTTGCCCGGCTCGTTACCCTGAGTCCACCACCTGGCCTGCCACCGACGGCCGTTGTGGTTGGTCAGCTCCCCGCCGTTGTAGGCAACGGCGGCGCTCCACCCCAGATCAACCTGACTCGCCAGCGCCCACTGATCGGCACTGCGGCTCGGCGCATTGCCCTGAGTCCAGTACTTGGCACGCCATACCAGCTGGTTGTGGCTCACCTTGTCACCGCCGTTGTAGACCTTGCCGGCCTGCCATGCGGGAACGTTGGCCACTTCCGGGTCGGTGGTGTTGCAAGAGCCGTCGACCACGGGATCCAACGTAAGCACGATGCGCCCTTCGCTCTGATGTACCCCGTCCGAGACGCTCACACTCAGCTCATGCTGCTCGCTGGTGGTGACAGCCGGCGGTAGCAGACGCAGGTTGGCACTGGTCTCGCCTTCCGCCTGCCAGCCCGCCGGGAAGTGCCAGCGGTAGCTCAGCGCATCGCCCTCGGGATCCCTCGCCTCGGCAGCGATGGTCAGCCACTCACCGCCGATGCCGCCGAGCTGCGCCGGTACGGTCACTACCGGAGGCTGGTTCTCAACCACGCCCTGCTCCAGCGGCCGCCCGTTGACGGTAAAGGAGAGTGACTGCTGCGGTGGCAGCAAGCTCTGCTGTACCAGTGTCTGGCCACGGCACAGGATGGTGGCGCGGCCGGGCTCGCTGGCGGTGGGCAGGTTGATGTGGAACTTGTTCATGACACTGCTGGCCGCCCGGTGATTGGCCAGCCTGAAGCGCTGCAGACCATCGCGGGTCTCCACCTGCAGCTGGCAGTCACTGCCGGACAGGGTGTTGCTGTCATCCGGGTAGGTGAAGCCGTAGGCGCCGTGCAGAGCCGGATAGATGTAGCTGGGCAGACTCCCCTGCGGGTCGTAATAGCCCACCAGAGTTGTCACCGGCACTCCGAACTGCTCGGGCTTGCGCGCAACCTTGGTATCGATGAGGGAGACCTCCACCCAGCTCTGGCCATCCGAGGTGAAGCTCTTCTTGAAGCCCCGGTTCACCACAATTTCCTTGCCGTTGATAAAGAGGCGACTGTTGTAACCGGCCCCGTGATCGATGGTCAGACTGCGCCCACGGTTGTCAGCAGAGGCAATCGGCACCCGGATATCACGAGTCCAGCGACCGTCCCACATGGCGACCCTGACCAAGCCGTAATCCGCCAGCAGGGCACTCAGTCCGGCCTCGCTCAGGGCATCCATGGGTGCATCGACCTTCTCGATCCCCTCGATTGTGTGCTGATAGGGCTCCATTCTGGCCGTCGCACTGTTCCACTTGCTAAAGCCGGTGGCCGAGTTGGCATCGAACACCGCCTTGCTCTCCAGAAAACGCTGGATGATGGCGGCCGAATTGGGGGTATAGAGGGTGAAACGGTTGGCACCGGAGAGAGGGCTGCCGCCCGCCATCGCATCGTAGCCAAACTTGCGGCCATCGAACGGTGGCTGGCACTGGCCATCCAGACAAGCATCCTCATTGGTACGGGTCGGGGAGAAGTTGGGGATGAAACGGTGTTTGTCACTGTCCCAACCCCAGCTGGAGTTGAGCTGATCGGCACTGCGATGAACCGAGCCACGGAAGCCATCCACATAGTGGCCAAGGCCGAAGTTATGGCCCACTTCGTGGCTGAACTCGTTGCCCAGCGAATCATCCAGTGTGACGATACCACCGCCACCGGAGCCACCGTGCACCTGAACCCCATTGGCATATTTGCCGCGGCTGTTGTGCGCCGTCAGCTGGGCCACCACAAAGGGATGGCTCCCCTCCCCTTCACCGGCACTGCTGTTGATGCCGTAGTTGGCATTGTCGATGCCGTGGGAGATAAGCTCCTTGCCGATGCGCTGGCGCATGGTGCCGCCATGCCACCCCCCCTCGCTCGGGTCAAAATCGGTCAGCAAGGTGCCATTGGGCAGCATCACCTCAGGCAGGGAGAGCGGCGCATACTGACTGACGATCAACCGGCTGGCCGGGATGGTCTGGAAGTATTCGCGATGGGCCTCCTTGTCATTGGCAAAGGCAAAGCGATCCCGCGGCGTGGTAAGCATGCCGATGTCGATGGTGTGCAGCAGCAGCTCGCCGGGGGCACCGACCCTGATGTCACGCAGTTCACCCGTGAGGTTGCCCTGACGAACGGAGAGGCTCAGTCCGGGCTGGATCCACTCTGCGGGCAGCTCGCCACTCCAGGTATCCGGGGCATAGGTGATGCGGTTGTTCTCCAGCTCCCCCTCACGGAACCACTGCCCCTTGGCAAACTTGAACTGCAGGGTCTGGCCACGGGAGAGCGTCACCTGCCGCTCGCCATAGAAAATTGTCGAGTTGTAGCCTGCGCTGGAACGGAAGCGCACCATCTTGCCCTCCAGCTCCGGGCTCACGGGCAGATAGATATCCCGAACCCAACGGCCGTCGGCGGTCTGGATCTCCACCAGCGCACGCCCGCTCAGTCGATCCTTGAGGAAGGCGCCGCTCTTGTCGCTCAGTTTGGCCAAATCAGCACTGCTGCTGATGATGGCAGTGGTGCCGCTCTCCGGGACGAAGCTCACTCCGCCTTCGGGAACCCCCGCGAGGTGGTAGACCGTCTCTGGCAGCGCTGACGGCGGTGACAAGGTCAGGGTGCCAAGCAGCTTGCCGCTGCCGTCACGGGCCTCCACCATCATGGGGGTCACCCCGTCGGCCTGGAGCGGTTGCACCAGCAGCAAGCTCTTGCGCAGGCTGGTCAGGATGGGTTGGCGATCCCCCTCCTTGGGATGGGATGGCAGGATCTGGCTCTGGGCAAACTGCACTCTGGCAGCCAGGCTGCCCGCCAGATCGCTTTGCGGGGTCGTGTCATTGAATATCAGGGGCGCGCTGCCAGCAGACAAAGGGGGTGCCGCCAGCGTTGCCATAATGAGGCCGGCTATCGGGGTCATGTATGTAGTCATTTATTTTCTCGTGTTGATGGCTACCGGGAAGGAGGGGCATGTCGCCATGCCCCTGTCATCAAGCGGGAGGTATTACTTGCAGCTGGCGGCGCCGACATCCTGCCAGACCGCAGCCTTGCCGGGCTCATCACCGCGAGTCCAGTACTGGGCCTTCCACTGGCGACCATTGTGGTTGGTCAGGTCACCGCTGTTGTAGGCGATATTGGCATCCCACCCCAGTTGCACCTTGCTCACCAGCGTCCACTGATCGGCAGTGCGGCTCGGTTCGTTGCCCTGAGTCCAGTACTTGGCTTGCCACACCAGCTGGTTGTGGCTCACCTTGTCACCACCGTTGTAAACCTTGCTCGCCTGCCAGGCAGGCCAGTTGGCGGCATCAGGGTCGGTGGCCGAGCAACCGCCACCACCGCTGACCGGCTTGACCGTCAGACGAGTGGCGGCACTGGCATCCAGCGCGCCGTCGGAGACGGTGAGGCTCAGGTCATAGGCGGTATCGCTGGTGACGTTCGGGCCAGTGACCACCAGAGTGGCACTGTTCTGACCGCTGGCGGTGAGGCCGGCCGGCACCGTCCACTGATAGGTGAGCGGATCGCCGTTCGGGTCAGACGCGGTCGCCTTGAGGGTCACCTGCTTGCCGGACTCCACGGAGGCGGTGGCCGGCAGGCTCACCAGTGGCGGCAGGTTGGGCTGTGGCGCCTTGTTGGTGACCACCACCTGATCGCGGGCGGTGAGGTTGTGGTCGTCGGTCACTGCCAGCTCGAACACCAGATTGATGTCGGCAGACACGGCATCAAGTACAACCCGGGCCTTGGCCTGAGTGGCATCCAGCAGGGCAGCCTGCGGGCCGGAGACCTGCTTCCAGCTATAGGTGAGGGCGCCATTTTCCGGGTCGTGGGACGCGGAGCCGTTCAGCGTCACCTCGATCGGGCCAGTGACACTCAGATCGCTGCCCGCGTTGGCCACCGGCGGCTTGTTGGCTGGCGGAGTGGTTCCCTCACCGTGACCCAGCCCCTCGTGCATGGCATTGAGGATGTCGCCGTTGTCGGCATCGATCTCCCAGGAGAAGAGGCCACCCAGCTTGTTGGCCAGCACATACTGCCCCTTGGCCTTGACCGAGCGGTCGTTGTCATAGGTGATGAGATCACCGGTCGAAGCCTTGAACAGATAGGGAGCCTCGGCCACCTCGTCGTAGCTCTTCTCCCAGCCACTGCCCATGCGGTTGTTGACGATGTCACGGTAATCGACCACGCCATCTTCCCAGGTGCCTTTCACCTTGCCGGTCGCCTTGCCGGTGAAGGGGTTGTTGCCCTGATAGCCGCTCACGCCAGTCCAGCCACGGCCATACATGGCGGCACCGACCACCAGCTTGCCGGGGTCAACCCCCTGCGCCAGCATCAGGTTGACCGCCTTGTCGGTGGTGTACTTGGTGTTGGGATCCCAGCTCGCCGCGTAGAGGTTGGTCTGGTGACCCAGCTCGGTATTGCTCCATGCGCCGTTGTAGTCGTAGGTCATCATGAAGATGTGGCTCATGTACTGCTGGGCCGCGCGGTAATCGACATCTTCAATCTTGTCGTAACCGGCGCCAACCGCGGAGGTGAGCTCATACTTGCGACCAGTCTGCGACTCCAGCTCGTCGAGCATGGCGCGCAGCTCCTTCATCAGGGTCACATAGGTTGCACCATCGCTCGGGCTGCCCAGTTTCGGGTTGGCCCCCTGTCCGCCCGGATACTCCCAGTCGATGTCCACGCCATCGAAGAATTTCCAGGTCTGCAGGAACTCTTTGACCGAGGCGACGAAGGTATCGCGCTTGCTCTTGTCGCCGAGGAAGTAGAAGGGATCGGAGAGGGTCCAGCCGCCGACGGAGGGGAGGATCTTGAGATCGGGGTAGGCCTGCTTGAGCGCCATCAGGGCGCCGAAGTTGCCCTTGTAGGGTTCGTCATAGGCGGTCAGGCCGCTTTGCGGCATCTGGACGGCAGCCCAGGGATCGTGGATCGCCACCTTGAAGTCAGCCCGGCCGGCACAGGCACGCTGCAGCGCCTGGAAGCTGTTGCCGTTCTCGATCTCCTTGAGGCTGTCATTGATGCCATCCCCGCCACAGATGGGGGTGAAACCATAGAGGATGTGGGTCAGGTTCTGTGCCGGGATCTTGTCCACGGTGAACTTGCGCCCGTAGACGCCCCACTCCACGTAGTAGGTGCCCACCACCTTGCCGGACTTGTTGGCGTAGGGCTTGTTGTTCTCCTGCAGCGCAGCCTTGAGCGGTGCAAGGTGGCTGCCATCGGTATCGGCGACCACTATCTCCTTCTTGTCGGAGAGGGTGCAGCCGTCGGCATTGCAGAGGGCCACCTGCATCTGGTAGCGGCCCCCCTTGTTCACCTTGAATTTGGCGGTGCCTGCGGCGGCGGAGGGGCCAGACCACACCTCCTTGCCATCGAGCAGCACCTTGGCAGTCTGGCCAACTTCACCGCTCCAGAGGTTCCAGCTCACCTCCACATCGGCGGCATCTTTCACCTTGACCAGATTGTTGTAGGAGGTTGCCGCCTGATCGACTTCGACAATGGCGAACTTGGTGGGGCCCCAGCCGATGGTGGGTTTGCCGGGCGCAGCCGCGTAAGCGGCGGAGGTACAGAAAAGACCGACCGCAAGGGCCAGCAAGGTAGGTTTTGGACTTGGCATTTGTTGTATTTCCCTATTTCGTTATTGTTTGCAACGAAAAGGGCGACGCGCCTGACAGGTAACGCAGACAGCAGTGCTCCTCCTTGGCAAAAGGAGCGCAACAACCTGTGGTGGCCCCGCTATCTTAGGTACTGCTGACCCTTAGACCGGAAGCTTTGCGTCCCGGCCTTTCGACCGGTTTGCCCTTAACACACTTCATTCGCGACAAAAAAAATCGCCCCTCGACTATAGGGGGGCGATTTGCGAAGTGCTACCTAGTAAAAATGACAGGTGATGGGACTCGTTTCAGGGGAACTGGCTCGATATGGTGAGGATTATTCCGACATCAGCCTCTATCCCTCCCCCTTTCGCGCCACTCCCATCCCTCCATCATTTGATTAATTTTGTGAGCTGGCTCACTGCACCGGCAACAACAAGCTGTTCATCAGGGCCCGCAGCTTGAGCGGTTTGACCGGCTTGCTGATGTAGCCGTATCCCCGCTCGCGGATCTGCGCCTGCAGCTCGCTCTTGCGATCAGCGCTGATGATGATCCCCCCCGGCTCGTCACCACAAGCCTGCTGCAGCGCGGCAATGGCCTCCAGCCCGGTCTTGCCGTCGTCGAGGTGATAGTCCGAGAGCACAAGTCTCGGCACAAACCCTTCTGCCACCAGCGCCTCGGCCTCGGCCAGATCGACGGCGCAGCGCACCTCGCAGCCCCAGCGGCCAAGCAGTGAACTCATCGCCGCCAGAATATCGCGCTCGTTGTCGATGCAGAGCACCCTGACCCCCTCCAGCTGGCTGTCACGCAGAGCGGGCGCGGCAACCGGATGGGCAGCCACCGGCCGGGTGGCCAGATTGAGGGTCACCGCAAAGACCGATCCCTTGCCCGGCCAGCTCTGCAATGTGAGCTGATGGCCCAGCACCAGCGAGATGCCGCGGGCAATGGCGAGCCCCAGACCCAGCCCCTGCTCCCTGGCGGTACGGGAGTGATCGAGGCGGGAGAACTCGTCGAAGATCGCCTCCTGCTTGTCTTGCGGAATGCCGGGGCCGTTGTCCCACACCTCGATGCGGATCTTACTCCCCAGCCTGCGGCAGCCGAGTAGCACCCGGCCGCCCGGGTTGTAGCGAAACGCATTGGTGAGAAAGTTCTGCAGCACCCGGCGCAGCAGGCGCACATCGCTGTGCACCGCCAGCTTGCTCTCCACCACCGAGAAGTGGATCCCCCCCGCCTGCGCCAGCACCCCGAACTCCGCCTTCAGGTTGTCGAACAGATCGTGCAGGGCGAAGTCGAGTTTCTTGGCTTTGAACTTGCCCGCCTCAAGGCGCGAGATATCGAGCAGATCGCTGATGAGATCCTCGGTCGCCCCCAGCGCATCGTCGATATGGCGGGCGATGCGGGCGGGCTCCTCTTCGGCCGGCAGCATCTCCAGCAAGGAGGAGGTAAAGAGCTTGGCCGCGTTGAGGGGCTGGGTCAGATCGTGGCTGACCGCAGCCAGAAAACGGCTCTTGGATTGATTGGCCCGCTCCACCTGCTGGTTCACCAGCAGCAGCTGGCGGTTGAGTTCGGAGAGCTCGCGGGTACGCTCGGCGACCCGCGCCTCCAGATGTTCATTGGCTTCGCGCAGCACCCGTTCGGCATCACGAAACGGCGTGATATCGGTAAAGGTCATGACAAACCCGCCTGCCGGCATGGGATTGCCCTGCATCTCGATCACCCGGCCATCGGGGCGCTCCCGCGCCGAGATATGGGCACTGCCCCGTTTCATAAACGCGACCCGGCGCGCCACATGCTCCTCGATATCGCCGGGGCCGCACAGCCCCTGCAGTGCGTTGTAGCGGATGATCTCCTCGATGGGGCGCCCCGCCTGGATAAGCCCGGGCGGATAGTGGAACAGCTCAATGTAACGCCGGTTCCACGCCACCAGCTTGAGCTCCCGATCCACCACCGAGATCCCCTGCCCGATATGCTCGATCGCCCCTTGCAGCAGACCGCGGTTGAAGCGAAATACGTCAGAGGCCTCGTCCACTATGGTGGCGATCTCCTCGAGCTGCATGTTGCGCCCCTGCAGGGCAGAGGCGAGCACCAGCCGCGCCGACGAGGTGCCAAACACCCCGGCCAGCAGCCGCTCGGTATGGGCAATCAGCTCGGCCGACGCCTGCATCTGCGGTGCCAGCGTGCCGCCATGCTCACCGGCAAAGCGACCAAAGGCACGCTTGACCCGGCTCGACCCGACGAAGCGGGCGGCCAGCATCTCCAGCTCCTTCACCGAGACCCGCGCCTGATAGAGCGCCGTGGTATCGCGACTCGGCTTGCCGACGAAGTTGGCCGCCTGCAACCGCTCGCTCACCGCCGGACGGGAGAGCAGCGAGCCCGCTACATAGCCAAGCAGGTTGAAGAGCAGGCTCAGGAAGATGCACCAGGCCCCGAGGCTGAGATCGCGAAAAGCGGGCCAATCGGGTGGTGCCAGCAACGCCTCCAGCGGTGAGCCGGCCAGCAGACCGCTCTCCGCCAGCAGGGTGATGAACCAGAGGCTCACGCCGAGGATCAGGCCGAGATAGACCCCCTTGCGATTGCCGTGCCGCCAATAGAGACCGAGCAGCAGGGCTGGGGCAAACTGGGCCACGGCACCAAAGGAGAGGTAACCGATGCGCGACAAGCTGGTGAGATCGCCAAGCCAGAGGTAGAGCAACCAGGCCGCCAGCAGGATCAACAGGATGGCGCCACGACGTACCTGCAGCAGCAACCGCACCAGCCGCTCATCGCGCCCCTGCTGCCAGAAACGGCGCAGCAGCACCGGCAGCACCAGATCGTTGCTCACCATGATGGCCAGCGCGATGGTGCAGACGATCACCATGCCGGTCGCCGCCGAGGTGCCGCCAAGGAAGGCGAGCATGGCGACCCCGTCAAAACCAAGGGCCATCGGCAGACTGATCACATAGGTGTCGGAGGCCATGTCCGCCCCCACCCACTGCTTGCCAGCCAGCGCCAGCGGCCAGATAAAGAGCCCCATCACGAACAGGTAGAGCGGGAAGATCCAGCGCGCCCAGTGCAGATCCTGCCCCTGATTGTTCTCCACCACAGTCACATGAAACTGGCGCGGCAGGCAGATGACCGCGCACATCGCCAATACCGTGTAGATGGCCAGCTCCAGCAGACTGCCGGGCGTCACCGCCATCACCGCATCGAAGAAGTGTCCCGCCACCTCGCTGCGTGCCGGGCTCGGCTTGCTCAGAATGAGCCAGAGGGCAAAGCCCCCCACCGAGATAAAGGCGAGCAGCTTCACCACCGACTCAAAAGCGATGGCTACCACCATTCCTCTGTGGTGCTCGGTGGCATCGAGATGGCGGGTGCCGAACAGGATGCTGAACAACGCCAGCAGCATGGCGACCCCGAGCGCCAGTTCGGCGGTATTGCCCGATATGGCGCTGGCGTGCCCCGTCCCTGCGCTGTTGACCATCAGCAGATCGAGCCCGGTCACGATCGCTTTGAGCTGCAGCACCAGGTAGGGAAGGATCCCCATGATGGCGATAAGGGCGATGAGCATGGCGAGACGCTGGGACTTGCCGTAACGGGCGGCGATGAAGTCGGCGATGGAGGTGATGTGTTCCCGCTTGGCCACCAGAATGAGGCGCGCCAGCAGCCGCCAGCCAAACAGAAAGACCAGCATGGGGCCGAGATAGATGGGCACCGGCGACCAGGGTGATTCACTCGCCTGCCCCACGGTGCCGAAGAAGGTCCAGGAGGTGCAGTAGACCGCCAGCGACAGGCTGTAGAGCAGCGGCTGCCCCTTCATTCGATGCCGCTTGTGCTTGTCCGCCACGAAGGCGATCAGAAACAGCAGCCCCAGATAGGAGAGCGACAATCCGATCAGCAACCATCCCTGGTGCATCTGCAACCCCTTGTCCATGTTGAGAATTTGTATGCAGGTTCGGCCAGTCTAGAGAGGTGGCCGCTAAAAGTCATCACCTTCAGACAGATTGAAATTATCGTTTTTCAATAAGTTTTGCCTTGACTGTATATCGCAAAACAATAAACATTGCCGCTATGAATATTGATAAACGATAAACTTTACCTTTCATACAAAACCCATCACGGTGAGGAATGAGATGATATCCAACAAACTCGAACGCTCGAGCATGCTGATCGAATGGCTGCTGCTACTGGCTCTGCTGGCGACCCCTTTGATCACCTTGCTGGAGGTGTGGACCCCCTTCGGTGGCGCCGATTTGCTGCAGGAGAAGCTCAACACCATTCTGAGCCGTCCCGGCATCAACCCGGCAGACTATCCACTGCACTTCTCCACCCGGCTGCTCGGCACTCTGGTACAACTGTTGCCGGATCTGGTCTTCATGATGATGCTCTGGCAACTGCGCCAGCTGTTTCGTGGCTACCGCCACGGCCTGCTCTTCACCTTCGAGCAGATCCGCCGCTACCGGCAAATCGGGCTGCTGCTCTGTGCAACCTTCGTGGTCGAGTTGATCCACCTGCCCCTGCTGGATACGGTGCTCACCATGAGAGGCCCGGAAGTACTCGGTACCATAGCGCTGAGTACCTCCGATTTCCGGGTACTGCTGGCGGGACTGATCGTGCTGGCGCTGGCACTGGTCATGCGCGAGGCCAAACTGCTGGCCGATGAACAGCAACTGACGGTGTGAGGATCCCATGCCCATCATCATCCGGCTCGATGCCCTGCTGGCCGAACGCAAAATGACCGCTCGCGAACTGGCCCAGCGCATCGACATCACCGAAGCCAACCTCTCGATCCTCAAGAATGGCCACGCCAAGGCGGTGCGCTTCTCCACTCTGGAGGCCATCTGCCGTGAACTCCAGTGCCAGCCCGGCGATCTGCTGGGCTACGAGCAGGAGCGCTAACCCCTTATGAGTCGTCATATCACCCTGTTTGCCCTGTGGCTGCTGCCGTTGTGGGCTTGCGCCAGCGATGACGCGAGCGGCCCCCGCTACCTTGTCGAACAGGACGCCAGCGCTAATGTGCTGCAAGTGCGCCTCACCATGCAGGGCGAGCCCCCTTTTACCCTGCTCCCCGCCCGCCAGTTGCCGGGCAGTGCCACGCCGGTTTCCCCCGCGCTGGTCTGCCTTGCAGACAACCAGCCGGTAGCCCTCAACCAGCCCTTCTCCTGCAAAGAGGTTGGCTGGCAGATCACTCTCACACCAGCTCCAGCGCTGGGGGCGGATGCCTCGGCTCAACAGTCGCTGCTGTTTGCCCCCGACCAGTGGCTATTGACCGAGTGGGGTAACTTTGTGCGCCAGCAGGGGAGCCACCAAGGGAAGGTGTGTCTGCCGGATGGCAGCTGCCAACCGTTACCGGATGTCAACCAGCCACCGCTGATCCTGCCATTTGGTCTGCAAACTGTGCCCGTCACCAAACCGGATCCGCGGCTGGTGCTGAGCCATGACGAGATTGCCAACCAGCTCGATCTGCCGGCCTTGCAGCAACAACTGAATGAGATCATCGACTATCTGGCCTTTCAGCTCGATGTGGCCCCGCCCACTCATCCATGGCAACTGGTGTGGCTCGGGCGAGATGTGGCGACCCGCTCTCTTGGCGGAGCCGCCGGGGATCAGGTGTTTGTCGCCAACTACCCAACCATGAATGGCAAGCCGACGCCACAGGCGCCCCTGCGCCTGCTGCGCACCTCGGCCCACGAGGCTGCGCACATTCTTAACGCCCGCAGCTCGACGCCACAGCCCACCTGGGTTGAAGAGAGCCTCGCCGAGTACCTCGCCATCAAGGCACTGCGCCGCTTTCGGCTGCATCAGGTCACGGCGGTCAACGAGCTGGCCGAGCGGGGCAAACAGCTGCCCCATAGCGAGAGTGGCCTCTATCGGGCAGCTCGCGAGGTGATGGCTGGCGATCGCTCCTACTACCCGCTCTTTTACGTCAAGGGGAGCGCCTTCTGGGAAGCGCTGGAGCGGGAGCTGCAGCACAATGACGTGACGCTGGCCCAACTGCTGCCCCAACTGGGCTGGCTAACGGATGGCCGCTTTGATGCCGCATCCAGTGAACTGCTTGCCGGCACCATCGGCTCGGATACTTGGCGCCGCCTCAGCCGCCGCTATCTTGGCGAACCACAGTAACACCGCAAACCGCAGCAACGAAAAAGGGAGAGCCGTGGCTCTCCCTTTTTCCAGGTGATGGTTCAGATAGACAGATATCAGGATGGAGCACTCTCCTGCGCAGAGGGCACAAAGGGGCGCAGCCGCAGGAAGAAAACCGGCAAGACCACCAGCACCATCAGGAAGAAGATGCCGCCGCCCAGTGGCTCGAACAGCACGCCGCAGAGTGCCATCAGAGCCGCCACCGTCATGCCAAGACCCAGCGCTGCGTAAAGGGACTGGGTCGGGATCAACTGCTCGGCCGGTAGCTGGCGGGTCATGAAGCGCACCGCCCCGAGATGGCTCACCCCGAACGTCACCGCGTGGAGCAGCTGCCCCAGCACCAGTACCCACAGCTCGGTCGAAGCTCCCAGCAATACCCAGCGCACCACACAACCGATGGCTCCGGCGATAAAGAGGCTCTGCGCCCCGAAGCGTTGCAGGAAGCGCTTGTCGGCGGCGAACATACAGATCTCGGCCACCACCCCGATCGCCCAGAGATAGCCGATGATGGTGCCGCTATATCCTTGCGCCTTCCAGTAGATGGCACTGAAACCGTAATAGGCGGCGTGGCTTCCCTGCAGCAGCGCTGTCAGCAACAGGAAGCGGCGCACCGGCGCGCTGCGTAGGGTCGCCAGCAAGGATGCCTTGGCGCGCTCCCCCTGCACATCCTGTGGCGCGGGACTAAGTGGCAGCCAGCTGAGCAGCAGCATCAGCACCAGCCCCGCCACCATGGTGTGCAAAATCCAGTCGCTGCCGAAGTTGCCCACCAGCGCCCCCACCAAAGTCGAGGCAACGATAAAGGCAAACGAACCGCACAGCCGCACCTTGCCGTAGTCGATATGCGCCTGCACCACCATGCGGGTTGCCAGCGCCTCACCCACCGGCATCAGGGTCGGGTAGATAAAGTTGGCAATCAGGGTGAGACCAACCAGCCACCAGAGGTGATGGCTGAGATAGAAACCAAGGAAGGCGAGCAGGCTGAGCAGGGAGAGCAATCGAGTAACCGGCAGCAGATGGCCCGCCCCCTTGATCTGTCCCATCACCATCAGGTTGCCGGCAAAGCGGATCGCCATCCCCGCCCCCAGCAGGAGACCAATCATCTCGGCGCTGACGCCCACCCCCTCCAGCCAGAGCGACCAGAACGGCAAGTAAGCGCCGTAGACAAAATAGAAGGCGCCGAAAAAGAGCGCTAACCAGGAGAACGCGGGCATAGATCCTCTGCAACCGGATGACGGGAGCAGAATGATAACCTATCCTCCCCCGCAGATCCCGATGGAAACCCCGCGAAGAAATCGAAAAAACTTCAATAAAATTGAACTATTACCGAAGAAGCGGGGTCTACTTGATAACACCTCCTCCTGGTTAGTGTTGCAATCCTTCCACCCGCCCATGGCGGGTTTCTTTTTATCTGCTAGAGCCGACCTTGCGGATAATCTGACCATTGTTACAAATAATAGGATGGCTACCCCCCCCCCCCCCGGCCATACACTAAGATGAGGCTGAAATTGATACAGCAGGAAATATACACTAAAGTCACGCAAGCCAGACTATTGGCCGATGCCTAGTAATCACTAGAATCGAGCTCTTATTCGATTCGCACCTGCCCTAGTTTTATCTACCCTAGTTATACTTCCCCATTAAATATTTTTTTACTGCCGAAGCGGTATTAAACCTATAACTTCCATCACCAGTGCCATCTTCTGTTCCATAAAAAGATGCATCATTGTTTTTTTCTTTATCAATTACATAAATCCCGCTCTTGTTTTTTTTGTACATAGTCACCTGATAATCCGTTTGATCTATCCCTTCAGCTTGATGTTTGTTATACCAAGAAACGATTGTGCCAATATAGTTTACACCTCCCAACCTAGCAAAAAAAACACTCCTAACATTTGGAAAATCACCATTGATACATAACTTATCCATAACATAGGATGTCTTATTACCAGATACGATTAGGTTTACAGGACAATCTTCATCGCTACTTTTTTCCACACTAATAGAATCTGTGTCATGACTTATTTTATAGGGACCTTGTATTACCTCTCCCGCATAAGAAAAAAAACATACAAAAGACGTAAAAATAACCAAAAGACATTTGCGTATATTCATGAAAACCACCACTTTATTCACTGCTTTTATTTATACCAATTACAGAAGCAACAGAATTAAATCTCATCAGTCTATCATCATATCCATTCTTCCCACCATTTACAATTTTAGTTACCTCACTAACAGTCCCTATAGAAGCGACCTTATTTAAGTCTTTTTTATATACAAACCAGAAGAAAAATGCTGATTCCGTAGCATATCCAAGATCAAGCACATCGTCAGGAGAAAGCACAAAATCTTTTAAATCCTCAGGGTTTCTTTTATTGTGTTCTTTTGTGAATTTTTTATATGTATCCTTGAATGTTATTTGAATTAATCCCCTGCCGCGATATTTATAACCATCACCCGATGCTTCATCGCCGTTACCGCTTCCCTCTCTACTAGCATAAACATAACTTCCTAGAGCCTCTGGGTTAGATGCATACTTACTCTCTTCTGTCCAGAGTTTCGGTCTTAACCTTCCCTTAGTAGCATCATCCTTCAAAGGATCATAATTTTTGGGCCCACCTTTGCAACCAAAAATCCTCCTCATACCCTTAGGACTATATTTTAAATTTTCACTAATTGGAACAAAGTTAGATTCATGGCCGACCTGAGATAAGAAGTGAGCAAGCGCTCTCATATCCCTTAAATTATAAATACGAGCATATTTATTTAAGTATGGAAGAATTTTTTCGCAATTAACTCGCCCTTGGTTCAAATTAGCAGCAAACACCATTTCAAATGTAATAAGGTTGTTTTCTATATTATTTATCAGTCCGATTATCCCCATCGGATGAAAATGCCATATGTTTTCTCCAAGTTTTAATTTAGCGGCACTCTGCATCCACTCCAGCTTATCGATACGCTGCTTTTCATGATCAACTAATAAATCAAAGTCTGGCAGGCCAATCTTGGTCATAAGATTATCCAACCATTCATAGCTACTGCCTGATGATTTTTCGTACCATTCACTGGGATGCTTCACAATTAGATTATGAAGTTGTTCGGCATTACCGTTATTTTGTAGAGCGGTCTGTATCTCTTCACTGCTAAGCTCACCATTCTTATCAGTATCGAAACTCTTTACCAATTCGGTAAAGAAGGTGGAGGGCGCGTCAGGATCCAGATAGCCGTCAGAGCCTGAGCCATCGACCTTTTTAAAACCGATCTTCAACCAGTCATGTTGACTCAATAACTCAACTTGCTCTTTCTTGACATATTTATCTGATGAGACACAGACCCACTCCTGCTTGGCAGCATCCTTTTCCAACTTGGGTGATTCAACCAACACTTCCTGACTTTTGTCCTTGGTTGCCACCCACTTGGATTGTCCCCCCTCACTCTTCTTCTCATGCAGGATCACATCGGCAGGCACTTTAGCATAGGTTGCACCGCCTTTTGTTTCGGCTTTGTTGGCCAGAACATCGTCCAGACGAGGATCTTGGGTAAACACCTCAAGATGAACCTGATGCTTGCTCTGCTTGCCCCCAATCAGGGACCCTGGCGTTTCCACCAAGCCGAGATAGCCTATGGTTTCACCTGCAGCAATTGCCACGGGAGATGGCAGCACATATAGCTCGTCGAGATGGGAGGGAGGAAGCCTTTTAGCCTTGATAAATTCATCTTCTACGCACACCCAGGCGAGACCACAATTCCCCTGAGTGCCGCCCCCACTCGGCATTACATATTTGCATCTGGCCATCTTGCACGCTTTATCACCAATCCAATGGAATTCGAGTTGGTGCGCATCATACTGCAACTTGGTGCCAGCTGGCAGTAAGACGTTGCCACTGCCGGCCCTCAAGCGACCACTTTTATCATCCAGAACAGGGTCTGCACACCCAGGCATATCCTTCAATAGCTCTGCATCTATCTGATCGAATAGCCAGGTTGGCACATTAGGCTTGATAAAGGTCACGGCATCCGGGCTATTGGCGATCCAGACTGAACTCCCTTCACTGACCAATACGCCAGCCTTTTCAGCCTCTTTTATCTGGGCATTGGACAGCTTGCTCTTGATCTTTACCTTGATGAAATCATACTCCTTGCCCCCGATACTCCCCTTTTGGGATGGCGTGCTGCTATCCATTTCCAGTTCGGTATCTTTAGGCAAAGTGAAACGGGGCAAGACTGCATCGGCACGCTGCTGCTCAGCATCAGGATTCGCGTGGGGAACGGAATTGCGAGCATTCCAACCTTTTTTTAGCACCAGTGTATCGGTTCTTTGGTACTTATTCCAAGGCAACAGGTGCATATAGAGCGAATAAAAGGTGAACTCGTTTTTAGCTTTTGTTTCTGCATTTATTTCACAATATTCGTGTTGGACTAGGCAGAAGCAGTTGGAATAACGCAGTGACTCCCCCTGAAATTCAGAGGTCAGATAATCCTTCATCATCCGAAAAGCCACAACTTTGCCGTCAGCAATGGCTCTGACAGGATATTTATCTTTGCACCAGGGGGCACTCTGGTCGCTGATATGAATACCGCCATGCCACTTGTTGTGATTGCCCAGGAGATAATGACCGGATTTCTCGCCATTAATAAGTGCTGTCAGGGCTTTGACATCTTTGAATTCTTCCCCTGTGGCTGTGAGGATGGGAAATGCAAACTTCATGCTTTCTCCTTATTCAGAAAAGAGATAGAACGCAGCGGGCTTCTCGTCTTTCAAGAGCGCCTCCATCGCCTTCTCGGTGGCAATCGCCTTGACCAGTTCAACCAGTTCTGGGGCTTTGACCACCTCAACCCCTTTGGGAGTAACGGGAGCCTGACCAGCCCAGCCAGAGCCAGAGCCCGGGCTGCCGCCGGCATTGAGCTTGATGGCGGGGCCGACCAGCTTGATGCCACTCGGGTCAACTTTCACAAAACTACCGCCGCCCTTGAGAGTGATCTCGGAGCCCGCCTCCAGCACCAGCTTGTCACCCACCTTGATATGCACCTCTTCACCCGCTTCCACCAACAGGGATTGGCCTAGCTTCTGATGCAGGGAGGTATCAACTGTCAGCGAATAGTCCGCCTTGATGTGGTCGCGTTTTTCACCTTCAACTGTCAGGTGGTCATTACCGAGGCTGGGCGGAGCACCATCCTTGCCCGGCACCTTTCTGATGCGGGTTACCCGATCAAAGTCGATGTCGCGATGCTCGTCATGTTTGATATGCCAGGCGGCGTCGTTCTCTATCAGCACGTTCAGGTCTTTCTGACCGTGGATATAAATCTCTTCCTGTCCCGCCTGGTCTTCAAAGCGCAGCTCGTTAAAACCCTCGCCCTTGTGGGTTTCGGTGCGCAGCACGGTGCGGGTCTTGTTGGCGGGCAACTCATACGGTGGCCGGTTGGTGGCGTGGAAGGTGCGACCGGTCACGATAGGCTGGTCGGGGTCTCCCTCTAGGAAGCTAACAATGACCTCGTGGCCGATACGCGGAATCGCCATCATGCCGTACTGACCGCCGGCCCAGCCCTGGCTCACTCGCACCCAGCAGGAGCTCTGGTCGTTGGCGCTGCCATATCTGTCCCACGGGAACTGCAGCTTCACCCGGCCGTGCTCGTCACAGTAAATTTCCTCCCCATCGGGGCCGACTACGATGGCGATTTGCGG